>CAZCWE010000263.1:0-364 GCA_964502285.1 uncultured Spirulina sp.
CTGTTTCGCCATCACCGTTGGCGAGAGCCAATAGCTTTCGATGTTTTGAATAATCAAGTACCAAATCAGCACCGCCAACACCTTCCACGGGGCATCGAGCAACGCCACCATCATCGGAAAAATGGCACTGGTGACCGGGCCGATGTTGGGGATAAAATTCAGCACCCCCGCGAGGAGAGCATGCACCAAGACAAAATCGATCTGCAAAACCAACAGACCGATGCCGCTGGTGATTCCGATAAATAGACAATTAATCACCATGCCTTCGAGCCAACTACCGAGGGCGATTTCGCAATGGGTGAGAATGTCGTCGGTGCGGCGGCGATAGAAGGAGGGGAAGAGGTGAATGAAGGCTTGGCGGTAG
>CAZCWE010000263.1:428-6366 GCA_964502285.1 uncultured Spirulina sp.
CGGAACTCGAAAAGAAGCTGAGGAGAACCGAGCCGAGGGGTTGGAGTTGGTTGAGGAGGTCTTTCCAGGTGGGGGGTTCGGGGGCGAGGTCGGAAAAGCGTTCGAGTTGGACGATTTGCGATCGCACCTGACTAAAGGCTTGGGGCAATAGGTCAATCAGGGTTTGAAACTGATCCACAAAGGGCGGCACTACCAGCCAGAAAAACAGCACCGTCGCCACCAGCACAATCAGCAGCGTCAGCCCCACCGCCCCGCCCCGCTTGGGCACGCCCCATTCCAACACCTTGCGCACCAAGCGATTCAGCGCTGTCGCCAACACCACCGCCGAAAAAATCAGCAACAACAGTTGATGAATCTGCCACAGAATATAGAGGGCAATCACCAAGCAACAAAATCCCAACCATTTCCCGAAATTCATCCCCGCTGTCTCCTTTGGGTAATGGGACAATGCGATCGCCTCTCAGTCAAATCGAACCGGAATCGAGGCGAGACCACCAGCCTGTTAATCCTCCGCACGGGTGGCCGCTGCGTAGCGTTCGAGTTCAGGGCTGCTCGGCCCATAGACACCGGTAATTTGCTGTTCACAACAGTCAATCGCAAAGGCATCAAATTCTTCAATCGTCACATCATACAAGGTTGCGAAGGTATCCGGACGCACCCGGCAAAAGGTAGGGCGATCGGCGTAGATCGTGCAAATCCGGGCATCGTGATCGTAGTGTTTGCACCAGCCATTTTCCCCCACCATGGCGAGATATTGCGCTAGTTGGGCAGGGGTGAGGTAGTCGGCGAGGTCGGGGCGATCGCTCGGATCGAGGTGGCAGCACGCGCCACAGTTTTGAATGCAAAGCCATTGAGCCATAGGGTTTCACCTGGGTATCATTTCTTGTATACTTTTGTATCGTTACTGAGAAGGGGATTTAGCACGTCCCCAGAATCAGGTACTATTAACGATGAATTTTTGTTTAGCTCTTAATCGGGTTGAAAGTAGGCGGGAAAAAAAATTATGGATGCTTTATTTAGCTTTTTCGGTGGAATCAACTACGAAGTTCTTTTTCAACTAGGATTTTTAGGACTCATTGTGATCGCAGGGCCGGTTGTTGTCTTCTTGCTCGCGCTCAATGGGGGCGATATCTAGGGTAAACCTAGATTGCCACGGCCTCAAAGCATTATAAAACCCTCCTCATTGCTTGGGGAGGGTTTTATGCGGAGATAAAAGGCCGCACGGATTGCAACACCTGTTCACAGGCTGGGGCGTTAATCGTCTTCGACTTCGAGTAAGGCACTCATCACCGCACCGCAGGCAAAGGCAAACACGAGGGGCATCGGAGAGTGGGTCAGATAGCTCAAGAACAAGGACACAAGGGCAGCGATCGCCCCCGTCCACACCACGAGGCGTTCTTCTTCGCACCAGCCTTTCGCCGCCTTGATCGAGCGCAGTACGGAAGAGGGGATCGGTTCTGGCATTACAGCACCGGGCGGAAATGCCCAATAATGTCCGGGGCGTTCTTGAAAAAGCTCCGTCCAGCCATTATCGGCACACCATTCGGTAATCCAGTTATCACTGTAATGTTTCATCGTCGGCATGGGCGTTCAATTCAAAATGCATAACGGTTCAATCAGTCGAACTTATCCTAACAGTTGAAATTCAACGGAGTCTGTTGATCATAAAAAACTTTACGTTGATTTACTAAAGTCCACTGAGTATAAATACTCGAATGTTTCAGACAAGATTTAAGCAAGATTTAAGCTTGCGATCGCGCCGATCTGACGCGGGAGAAAATGAGGCGGCGATCGCGTCAATTCTCCCATCCATTCGTAACCTGAGCTTAAGGATCTCCAAACCTTCGACGATGCCTAAACGTTTAACCTCAAAACCGTTTAGTTTGGCATCAAGACACAGGATTGAATCGTTGAACTTAATGGTTGCAGCGATCCATTTCTGCCCTCATTCGTTCGTTTTCGTTCATGCACCGTAACTCACCATGCCGCCAGAGTTAACCCTCGACAACCTCGAAAAACTCCTCCGCATCAACTACTTACAGCAGCTTCTCTTTGAACTTCAAGAAGTGATCGCCACCTTTGGGCTCAAACTCTTGGTCGCGATCATCATTGCCTTTATTGGCTTTCGGGGGGCGCGACTCCTCCAGCACACCACCCAAAACCTGATGCGCAAAGCCAGCATTGATGAAACCCTCGTTTCCTTTGCTGTTCACCTCACCTATTTCGGCTCCCTCACCTTCGTGGCCGTCATCGTCCTCGGTCACCTGGGCATCCAAACCACGGCGATCATCGCCGCCCTCACCTCTGGTTTTTTCGCGGTTGGTTTAGCCCTCCAAGGGTCGCTCTCTAACTTTGCGGCGGGGGTTTTAATCATTATCTTTCGCCCTTTCCGCGTCAATGACTATATCGAAGGCGGCGAAGTCGAAGGAACCGTCGAAGAAATCCAAATTCTCACCACCAAACTCCGCACCCTCCAAAACATCGTCGTCGTCATTCCTAACTCCAAACTCACCAACGAAAAAATCATCAACTACTCCAGCAAACCCTATCGCCGTATTGATCTCGTTTTCGGCGTGAGTTATCGCTCGGATATTGATCAGGTGAAGCAAATTCTCTGGGACATCGTCAAGGCAGAGCCGCTGATCGCCCAAGAGCCGCCGCCGTTTATCGGTGTCTTAACCTTGAATGAAAGTTCAGTGGATTTTGCGGTGCGTCCCTATGTGCGCCAACAGGATTATTGGACGGTGTGGTTTAACGTCACGGAGGCGGTGAAAAAACGGTTTGATGCCAACGGGATTCAAATTCCCTTTCCCCAGCGAGATGTGCATTTATTCCAAGCGCGTTAACTGTTTAAAACGATTTAAAACGATCGCAAATAGGCATCCCGATAGCGACGCTCGATCATGGATTTGGCGATCGCTTCATCCCAACGGGGCACGGGTTTGAGGTCTGAAATGGTACTCCAGGACTCGTCTAGGGGGGTACGGGTCACCTGGCCGACCAGTTGCGCGATCGCTTTACAGCAGGACTTGGGATGGCGACAAACCTGCTCCTCCGCAAACCGAATCACCAACCAATGCCGAGTCAAAAAAAAGGTGTGGCGTTTCGTTTCGCGGGGGTCAGGGTAGCAATGATAGGGCTTTTGCGTTTTATAGACATAGGGTTCGTCGATTTCAATATCAATATGAAGAGTCTCTTGGATATAACAAAAGTCGGGGGTATAGGGATGTTTATAGCGGGGAATTTTTAAGCCGAGGTCTGTGTAAATTCGCTCTGGAAAATAATGATTGAGATAGGTTAGAAAGTGAGCTTCGGAGGCTCCTTTTTGGACATTTTTCGTAATCGCAAGGGGAGCAACGGTTTGGCTGAGGGTGTTTTGAATTTGGTTTAAATAGTGTTGATACTGTGAGACTTTCTCGATGCGGTGGAGTTGTTCGACTTGTTGCGTATAGTGTTGATATTTTTTTTGATACTGCTGCACTCGTTTTAAGAACCGTTTGCGCCGTTGGGGATAGGTCATCAATGCTCCACCAATTAAGACGACATTGCCCAAGAGAAAAAGCAGAAATGCCAGTAAAAAAAATGCCGTGCTTTGGCTTGCGAAGCTGATCAGAAGCAGGATGAGGAGGGGGGCAAGGGGCAACAATGCGCGGAACGGAATGACTTGGGGGGTTTGGAAATAGGGGCGTGGGGGTGGGGTGGGAATGGGGGGCAGTTGGGCGAGGGATTCCGCGATCGCATCGGGTAGATAGATATCAGGATATGTGCGCGACATAGACGCAAAAGGAGGCGATAGAATCCCCTCATTGTCGCAAGATTTGTGATCTTGATTACAAAATCTGGGGAAAGTTGACCGGATTGTGCCCCCTGGCCGGCTCGCGAGGAGCCAGCGATCGCACCCCTGGCCCCCAGCCATGTCCTACACTGATCAGCAATCACCATCCCCCCAACATCATGACCGTCTTCCCTTGGCTATCCCCCCATCAGTCCCGTCCGTTTTTGGCGGCGTTGGTGGCGATCGCGCTGGCGGTTTTCACCTTGGGAGGATGTCAGGCTGTAGACCCAGCTCCCACGCAGAGGAATGAAGTGGCTCCCGCTGAAGTGACGGTGGATGCGGAATTGGAAGCCCAGATTTTAGCCGTTATCCGCAACAATCCCCAAGTGATCCTTGATGCGGTGCAGGACTACCAACAAGCCCAACAGGAAGCGCAACAGCAAGCCGCCCTCGACTTTCAGCAAACCCTCACCCGTGATCCCCAGGCGATTATTGGCGATGCGCCCGTGACAGGGGCGGCGGATTACAACGTGGTGATGATTGAGTTTTCGGATTTTCAATGTCCGTTCTGTGCCCGCGCCCACACCACCGTACAGGCGTTCATGGCGGCTAATGCGGACACCGTGACCCTCGCCTATAAACATTTACCCTTGGCGGACATTCATGATCAAGCGATCGCCGCCGCCGAAGCCGCCTGGGCTGCCCAGCAACAGGGGAAATTCTGGGACTATCACGATCGCCTCTTTGCCAATCAAGCCCGCTTGGGTGAAGCCCTCTACCAAGAAATTGCCCAAGACCTCGGCTTAGACCTCGAAACCTTTACCGCCGATCGCGCCCGTGCCGCCGCCACCATCCAAGACGACCTCGCCCTCGCCCAGCAACTGGGGTTAAGCAGCACCCCCACGTTTCTATTGGTCTCGACAGAAACGGGAAAAATCGAGTTACTGTCCGGTGCATTGAGCCTCGAAGAATTGGAAACACAATTGGAATTCATCACCACACCCTAGGCGATCGCATCCATCAAAATTAGTGAGGGGCTCCGAAACTTTGCATAATCGAAAGCGGCCGATTTAAACTATTAAGTTACATTAATCAGCCCTCCTCCTCTGCCGCAGCCATGAACAGTTTATTTTTAAACCGTCTCCACAGCCCTGATCATCCCGTGCTTGTCCTCGATGGGGCAATGGGAACCAATTTACAGGTGCAAAACCTCACCGCTGCGGACTTTGGCGGGCCCGAATATGAGGGCTGTAATGAGTATTTAGTAGTAACGAAACCGGAGGCGGTGGCGACGGTGCATCGGGGCTTTCTGGAAGCCGGGGCGGATGTGATTGAGACCGATACCTTTGGCGGCACGTCGATTGTGTTGGCGGAATATGATTTGGGCGATCGCGCCTACGAACTGAACAAAACCGCCGCCGAACTGGCCAAATCCCTAGCCGTCGAATTTTCCACCCCCGAAAAACCCCGCTTTGTGGCTGGTTCCATCGGCCCCGGCACGAAACTCCCCACCCTCGGCCATATCGATTTCGACAGCCTGCAAGCGGCTTACATTGAACAAGCCACCGCCCTCTATGATGGCGGCGTGGATTTACTTCTCGTAGAAACCTGTCAGGATGTGTTGCAAATTAAAGCGGCACTCAATGCGATTGAACAGGTGTTTGCCGAGAAAGGCGATCGCCTCCCCCTGATGGTCTCCGTCACCATGGAGCAAATGGGCACGATGCTCGTGGGGACGGAAATGGCCGCCGCCCTGGCTATCCTTGAACCCTATCCCATCGACATCCTGGGGCTGAACTGCGCCACCGGCCCCGACTTGATGAAAGAACACATTAAATATCTTTCCGAGCATTCCCCCTTCATCGTCTCCTGTGTGCCCAATGCGGGACTGCCGGAAAACGTCGGCGGCCAAGCCCATTACAAACTCACGCCGATGGAATTGCGGATGTCGTTGATGCACTTCATCGAAGACCTGGGGGTGCAAATTATCGGCGGCTGCTGCGGCACGCGCCCCGACCACATCCAAGCCCTCGCGGAACTGAGCCGCACCCTCACCCCCAAACCCCGCCAACCCCACTACGAACCGTCCGCCGCCTCGATCTACAGCATCCAACCCTACACCCAAGACAATTCCTTTTTAATCGTCGGGGAACGCCTCAACGC
>CAZCWE010000264.1:0-6341 GCA_964502285.1 uncultured Spirulina sp.
CCCCCCGAAAGTCCCACTACGACCTTATTCATGGCGTTTGCCGATCCGAATTCAATACAATCAACAGCCTTCTATTATGGCGCATTTGAACAGAGGGCGCGATCGTTCGGATCGCTGTTCAGGTGGAGCAGGTCATTGAAGCTCGGATTCCATAAAGTCGATGAACTGTGGAATGTTGCGAGATTTTCCGGGTTGAACGTTGTTTTCTGAATTAACGTGAACGTGATGCGGGAAGTTGGGCAAGTCCGGAAAGTGCTTGACGCTATCCCATCGTTTTTTCAACAGTTGTTTTGATGCGTCCATCCACTGATAACGATAATCCAGTGTTAAAAGTTGATCACTTTCAATGGTGAACGACTCAGCAATTTCTAAAAAGTCATTGTTTTTGAGAATCAGACGTGCGCGAAAATAGCCACGATTCAGTAAAATTCGTTCATCGACGATTTCAATCGTTGCAATAATCTTGCTGATATATAATTTGTTTTTGATTCTGTCCAAATACTGCGATAACTCCATGCGCTTTTAAGCTTTTTCTGCGTTGGAAAGCATTTCGTAGTAGGTATTCCATTCAAAGAAGTCGCTAGAGTCTTCGAGTTGACCCGCTTGAAACTGTTGAAAAAAGTGCTCTGATTTCATATTGAATCTTTGCTCAAATTCCTGTAACTTTTGTTTTATGGTGGCAATCTCTTGACTGACGGAACATTTACTGATTTCGTGGTCTAGAAGTTGACGCTCCTCGTCAGATAAGGACAGAATAATTTGCGCTAGGGATTGGATTAGTTTTTGGTTCATGGGGGGATTTTGGGTTAGGTGGGGTTTTGCCATTCTTGTTGGATGCGATCGCACCCTTTGGCAGCTCCGAGTTGGGTGTAGAGTTGGTGGGCTGTGGTGTAGTGGTGTTGGGCGCGATCGCACTTTATGTTGGCGGAGTTAGCGCGGAATCAAAATTCATCCTGTTTTTGTGTTGAAGAATATTGCTTTCCGTTGATACAAAACCAAAATTTTGCAGTTCTACAGCACTACAAAAGTGCAGATGGTGCATGAGTTCAGTTGCTAGGAAGAAATTTTTATCGTTAGTTGGGTCATCCGACACACCCTACTTCTTAAGCTAGTTGCATTTAAATCGATTCACTAGGCTCTAAAATTACATAGCCATCAACCAACGAAGACTCTGGCACACTAGCTAACTCTTCCTCAAACTCCGATGGCTTCATTTGCTGTTTCTCTAAAAGCTTATACTGTGTAACATAACCATCAAAGACGGAACCTCTAGCAACCAGCTTTCGCAAAGCAGGAATCAGCATTTGTTGTTCTTTCTGTAAACCAATACCTACATTTTTATTTAATCCTGACCCATTACTTGATAACCAACTTTTTGAGTACCAAGTCTCATTAATTTTACTTCTCAAATCATCAATCCAAGCTAAACCTTTCTTTTCTTCATAGGTGAAGTCTAACCACTGAATTAGCTCAGTAACTGATACTTCATTTGCAAAATCTGTTGCCAAGAATCTTTCGGGATATTGTCCAATTAAAATTTCTGTTGAAATACGATGTGATTGGATTTTCCAAAATTCATTCATTTCATCTATTTCCTTCCTTGCAATATCCAACATCCCCAATTCGGCTGTACATCTTGATTGGGCAAGAGCAGTGAGTGAAAAATATTCTTCATGGGCCATCGCTGTTTGAATTGTATTTGCTTCTAGAAGAAGTTCTCTATAGCGCATATTAATCTCAGCGAGTATATTTCGCGAATTATGCAAAATAGTATGACGATGTTCATAAGCCGTGTTCCTGTCAACTTTCAAGAGCGCATTTAGTGATGCAAAAAGTTTGGCACGTTCACTACTTTCAAGAAAATATTTGATTTCTTTTACATCTTTCTGGATTTCTTTCAATTTATTGTCAATCGTGTTTAGCTTGCTGTTGATTGCAACAAAACCAATGGAGCTAACTAATAAGCCTAATCCTGATAGAATTGCTGTACCTCTAGCAAGTTGCAGAATTTGCTGAGTTGATTGTGACAAATCAATGATTTGATTCGAGATTTGTGCTAGTTGATAAGTGTTGAACTGACTAATGTTTTTTAATTGATTGAGTTGAATGTCAGCAACAATTCCAGGAATAAAACTAAGTCCTGGGATTACATTAAGGGGATTCAATCCCACTGGAATTAAATGCTGAACAATTTGTCCCGCATTGGCAGTTCCTGCTGCCCAACGCACTACACCACCATAAAGGTTATATTTTCCAATCACTAAACCTGTTAAGGTTTCGTATGGGATTGCTCTAGCAATAGTCCAACCAGGAATCATAATACTTGTATGCCTTTCTTAATAAAAGTTGGATAGGTTTACTGTTTTTAGGTTAAGCAGTGATTACAATTTAGTCAATTAAAGTTATTGAAACCTGACATGAACTGTCGGCTAAAATTGATAACAAGCTTAGCACATAATCCAAAAGTGCTGGATGAATCATTTGTAAAATGTCACTGGCGATGGATGAATCGACTAGATGGCAAAGTTGCCCAAAGCTGATGCGATCGCAAATCCCCAAAAACTCCCCCAAATAATACCCAATCCGCTCACTGAGTTCCTTGCGCTGATTCGTTTTCACCTTGTCCGGCTGCGTCTGCCAATCCTTCCCATAGAGCAGAATCGCTAAATCTTCCAGCGTTGTCGTCACTTCTAAGCAATTTCCCTTCTTCCAAGTGGGCTGGAAATTCTCAGGCATTCGCTCCGGGGGCATCTCTACCCCAGCATCCAAAAACTGCAAAATTGCTTCAATTAACGCCCAAGCGCGGGACTTCGGCGCATCCCCGTGACTTTTCGCCATGATTCTCAATACGTTGGATTCTTACTGTTTATTGTACTGAGATCCACCGAGCAAAAAATAGCGCACCCTGAGCGGAGTCGAAGGGTAAGCGGCCGGGCTATCTCCTTTGGAGACGCTGCGCGAACGACGACCCTCAGCCCTCGGTTGAATTAATGTTTCAGAAATTGCGCCGATTCCGAAACAAAATTCACTCTCCGAAACTCCCCGAATCCTTGGCACATCTCAATCCCAGCAATTCCGAAACTGGGGCTTGCGTGGGGCGATCGCTGAAATTTTACAACAGCATCACCGAGTTAAAAAACCGTGATGCGTTACTCCTTTACACCCCAAAAAAAAAGATTCTCGCCGAAGCCTTAGCATCGATCATTATTGGCTTAATGGATGCCTACGGTGGCCTCATTTTTACCCTGATTATGATGGGGGTTCACCTCCACTGTGAACGCCGACGCTCACAACGCTAATCTTGCGGTTTAGCGGTGGGGGAGCAGGGCTTGGGCCTAGCTCCCCCATTGGCTCAAACCGACAGAATGCGATCGCAGAGTGTGATATTACGCAGCAGGGAGCGATCGCTGTCGGATCGGTTCTACCGTCACCGCCTTTATTGGCGCATCCTCAAGCAAAAATTGCCGAATTAGGCGGGCGGCGACTCGTTGTACCAAGCCATTGGCGATATGTTGACCCATCTCCTGCATTTCATGTTTGGCCAGCAATTCGGGAATCAGCGGCAAAATCGTCATCGGGTCAAAGCCTTGCGTTTCGCGGAGAATCTCAAGAATATTCTTGAGGTGTTCAACATTGCTCTGGCCCTCATCGTCTTGTAAATCTCCTGGCATTTCCACCGCCTTCAGGCCCACCTGTTGCCGCACGAGGGACGACATCGTGAAGAATGTTCGCCGGCTGTAGGTGTCCACCGCTTGAATGATTTCATCAGCGAGGCGATCGCGAATGAACGTGCCGCGATCGGAAAAGAGAAAATCTAACGTCTGGGAGAGGACTTGCTCAAAATCATAATCGGCGGAATTCCGGGCATTGCGGAGGAGATTTTCGAGGCGATTCCAGCGAAAACTCCCATCTTTAAACAGCAGACCTTTCAAGGAATTGCGCAACTCCGGCGAGGGGTCAGTTAATAACCGCTTGGCCACATAGGGATAGGCTTTACTGAGCACCTTGAAATCCGGCTCAATCCCGATCGCAATCCCTTCAAGCGTGACCAGAGAGCGAATAATCAGAGCATAATAGGCCGGGACTTGGAACGGAAATTCGTACATCATTTCCGACATTTGATCGGTGATGCTCTTGAAGTTTAACTCCGCCACACTGGCCCCCAAAGCGTTACCAAACACCTGACTGAGGGCAGGAATAATCGGCTCCAAATCCGTATCCGGGGAGAGAAAGTCGAGTTTCACATAGTCGTGGGCGAGGGCTTCAAAGTCGCGATTGACGAGATGCACCACCGCCTCGATTAAGCCGTAGCGTTGGTAGGGCTTGATCCGGCTCATCATGCCGAAGTCCAGGTAGGCGAGTTTGCCATCGGGGGTGGCGAGGAGGTTACCGGGGTGGGGGTCGGCGTGGAAAAAGCCGTGTTCAAGGAGTTGGCGCAGGGAACAGGCCACGCCGACTTCGACGAGATAGGTGGCATCGATGTTTTTGGCTTGGATTTCGGGGATGTTGGTGAGTTTTGTCCCTTCGATCCATTCCATGGTGAGAACGCGCCGCCCGGTGTAGTCCCAATAGATTGAGGGGATATAGATTTCGGGCAGGTAGTCGTAAAGGCGAGCGAATTCTTCAGCGTTGCGCCCTTCTTGGCTGTAGTCCATTTCCTCGAAGATGCGCCCGGCGAATTCATCGGCGATGCCGATTAAGTCGCTGCGAATGCGTTTAATGTTGGCTTGGGCCCAGAGGGCGAGGCTGCGCATGATGTAGACATCAAGGGTGATGCAGCGCAGGAGATCGGGGCGTTGGACTTTGACGGCGACGGCTTCGCCGGTTTTGAGTTTGCCTTTGTAGACTTGGCCGAGGGAGGCGGCGGCGACGGGCTTGGGGGAAAGTTCGGCGTAGATGGCTTCGGGGCGATCGCCGAGTTCTTCTTCGATAAACCGATAAGCGATCGCATTATCAAAAGGCGGCAACTGATCCTGCAACCGTGCCAACTCCTCCATATAAATCGTCGGGACTAAATCGGGGCGCGTCGAGAGGGCTTGCCCCACTTTGATATAAGTGGGCCCTAATTTAGTGATGGTGTCGCGCAGTTGCACCGCTCGACGGCGTTTCTTCTTCTGTGCCGATCCGGTCAATTTGTCCCACCACAGCAGAAATCCAAACCAGAGAAAGGGAACCAATATATCCCACAATCGCCCCAACACCTGGAACGGTCGCTGACGATAGTAGGACATGATCGCATCGGGATCGTAATGCCCAATCTCGCGCCGCATGGGATCTTGATCACTCGGAACGGTGAATTGTTCTTGAAGGGATGAAAGGGAAGCCTCTGCCATGGGTTCTACCGGTGCGCGTTAAGGATTGAAATATATTGTAACAATTCACCATCCCCGATCTTCAGCCCTTCAACGAAAACCTGATTTTTCCGTATGCCGATCCTCATAATCCAGACCGTGATCCGAAAAGCTGTAGCGAATTGGTCACTCAAAGCCATCACATTCCCTGCATTGTATAAGCTGGGCTTGTCAAGCCGATCGCTCTGAGGCTTATTCCCCATGCACGTTATCACCCGAAAACACCTCAACGAATTTGCGGCTCAACACCCCGACATTCGCACCGCACTGAACCGTTGGGATAAGATTGTTAAAATAGTATATTTGAATCGTTTGATGATGTACGCTGCACATTTCCCAATGCTGATCAGGTCAGCAATTTAACGGTTTTTGATATCGGCGGCAACAAGGTTAGATTAATTGCTGCCATTCACTACAACCGCAGAAGACTCTATATTCGACACGTCCTTACTCATACTGAATACGATCGAGGGAAATGGAAAATATGATGTTAAGTATTGCTGAAACACAAGAGTTATGGCAGCCATTTGCTCAAGCATTGGAGACTCCATCTAATGAAAAAGAGTATCAAAGCCTAGTAAATTGGCTTGATCAGCTCATTGATGAAGTCGGGGAAAATGAACAACATCCTCTTGCTTCATTGATGGAAATCATTAGTCTTTTGATTGAACAATACGAAAACGAAAACATTCCGGAACTCTAGACACTTTTGCCCATGCATAACGCTCACTATGCCTGGAAAATTGGGGTTATTGGGGTGCGTCGGGAGAGGGAATCTCGAAGCCGAGGATTTGTTTGGTCATGGGGAAATAGGTGGCCCATTGTTGGGGGTCGGGGAGGTTGACCCAGTCGCGGCGGGTGACTTGGAGACGGAGTAGGGGGGCGAGGAAGCCGTTGTTTTTGCCGTAGACGATGGTGGTGGCGGTGGTGCTGAGGGGGTTGCTGTCGAATTGGCGTTGGACGGCGGCGCGGGCGATCGCTTCAGCGCGG
>CAZCWE010000265.1:0-6312 GCA_964502285.1 uncultured Spirulina sp.
TTAACGCCGGACTCCCGTACCTCTTCACGGGCGACCAGCAACGGCAGCTTCGCCGTCGTATTGAGGACAAAACCCAGTCCCTGCTGCTGATCGGCGCGTTGATTATGGCGACAATGAGCGGCTATTTAGTCAGCGTCTTGAGTTTTGAACTCCATAGTTTTTGCCCCTACTGTCTCACCTCGGCAATTTTTGCGTTTACCCTGCTGGTTCTAGCTCTGGTGGGGCAAACCTGGGAGGATTGGGGATCGGTCTTTTTTACCGGGGTGATTGTGGTGCTGCTCACCTTAGTGACGACCCTGGGAGCCTATGCCCAAGATCAACCCGCTCCGGCGGTGGCCTTCGGGGGCGATCGCCAAGCGATCCCCAGCCTCAAAACCCGCCCCAAACCCGGCAAAGGCTGGGACATTGTCACCCAGTCCGGCCCGGATGAAATCGCCCTGGCGCAACACCTCCAGGCCACGGGGGCGAAAATGTACGGGGCCTATTGGTGTCCCCACTGTAGTGAACAGAAGCTGTTATTTGGCGATCGCGCCTTTGCCCAGGTTCCCTATGTTGAATGTGCCGAAGGCGGTCAAAACGCCCAACCGGATACCTGCCGCGCCGCCGGACTTGATTCCTATCCCACCTGGGAGATTAACGGTGAACTTCATGCCGGTATCCACCGTCTAGAGGAACTCGCCCAACTTTCCGGTTACTCCGGGTCTCAAGCCTTTCGCTACTTTATGCCGGGTCTGAATTAAGCCCAACCTGCTGCCCGAACCCATTACACTAAACACAAAACCTCGATGTTTGAGCACCGCTCAAACTGTCATACCCTCGTCACTGGTTTGTCAAGCGCGGGCCATATCCTAGGGGTCATCATTCCCCCTTCATTCTTGATGTTCAACAGTTAACAACTTCCTATGCGGCGTAAACGTTCTCAACCTTGGATTCATAAATGGTCACGGTTCATCATTGGTGCGATCGCGACGGTGGGCTTCTGCTTAACCACCTACCTCACTGTCACCAAGCTCACGGGCGGTGCGGTGGTGTGCTCTGCTGAAGACTTCGCCGCATCCGCCCAAGGCTGTAGCAGTGTCCTCGACAGCCCCTACGCGACGGTGTTCGGCCTGCCCCTGTCCCTCTTTGGTGCGTTGGCTTACCTGAGCATGGGGAGCGCGGCCCTCTCCCCCTACGCCATCAACGCCGACAAAAAAGCCAAATTCCGCGAAACCGTAGAAAAGTGGACTTGGCTATTTCTCCTCATCGGGGCGACATCGATGATGGTCTTTAGTGGCTATCTCATGTACATTTTGTTTGCCAAGCTGCAAACGACCTGTTACTACTGCATCGGCTCAGCGCTCTTTTCCTTCAGTCTCTTTGGTTTGACCCTTTTCGGTCGCGATTGGGACGATGTGGGTCAATTGATCACCACGGCGATTATTGCGGCATTGATGACCTTAGTGGTGACGTTGGGGGTCTATTCCCATTTGAATAGCCCAGCCGTGGCGGGGGCCAAACAAACCATTCCGGCGATTATGGAACAGCCGGAGCCGGGGGTGGGTTGGGAGATTAGCACCACCTCAAGCACCGCTGAGGTAGAGCTTGCCGCCTATTTAACCGAGCAGGGGGCGGTCATGTACGGGGCGTACTGGTGTCCCCATTGTTTTGACCAAAAACTGCTGTTTGGCAAAGAGGCTTTTGCGGCGGTGACCTATGTGGAATGTGCAGAAGATGCCACGAAGGTTGAACCAGAACCGGCTAAATGTGATGCGGCAGGGGTGCAGTCCTACCCGGCGTGGAAAATTAACGGCACGCTTTATCCTGGGGCTCGACCCCTTGAAGAGTTAGCCGAGTTAACAGGATACACTGGCTCTCAGGACTTTAAGTATCAAATGCCCTGATCGGGGTGCATTGTTGAGGATCAATACAGTGGTCTCGTTTGGAACGTTGGGGTGCGATCGCTATTCACTCACCGCTCATTCCGGTCTGGACATTACCTATGCTGAAGCCTTTTCGTAAATTTCTCGCTCAGCCTTTTCAACAAAAGAGTGTCTTTTTCATCGTTGGCAGTGTCACCCTGTGCGTGCTTTTGGTGCGCTGGACGGGGATTTTGCAGGGGTGGGAATGGGCCGCGTGGGATGCCTTGGTGCGATCGCGCCCCTCCGAAGCCCGTAAAGAAGACCGCATTTTAATCGTCAAGATCGAGGAAAATGACCTGAAGCAATACGATTACCCCTTGTCCGATCAAGATGTGGATACCTTGGTGAATGTCATTGCTGCGGCTGACCCTGACGTGATCGGTCTGGATATTTATCGGGGGGAAGTGCGTGATCCAGGCCATGCAGAGTTGATGGCAACGATTCAGCGTCTCCCGAATCTGGTGGTGATCGAACAACTTGAAGACGACGAGACCGTTGGCATTGCGCCCCCCCAAGCTGCCGACCCGGAACAGGTGGGGTTTAACAATGTGGTGATTGATGCCGATGGCGTGATCCGCCGCAGCATTTTCTTTTGGCATCTAGACGGCGAGTTGAAAACAAGTTTTTCGGTGCGGGTGGCGGAGTCCTATTTGGCGGCAAATCAGGGCGAGGGGTTACTGGCTGGGCCAGAACGCCGCTGGGGCCGAAAACCGGCCCTCTCACCGGGCCGCTTGGGCAATCAGACTGTGTATTGGTTTGAGCCGGATCATGGCCCCTATGTGCGGGCCGATGCCCTGGGCTATCAGGTGGTGATTAACCCCCGCGATCCGGGGCAATTTGAATCGGTGACGATGCAGGCGGTGATGAATGGGGAGGTGCCGCCGGCAAGGATGCGCGATCGCATTGTCTTGATCGGCTACACCGCCAACAGCGTCAAAGACTATTTCGATGGCCCCTACAGCGCCGAACTCTTCGACGCCCCGCGCCAATTTTCGGGGGTGGAATTTCACGCCAACTTCATCAGTCAAATGATCAGCGCGGAACTCGATGGGCGATCGCTGACTCGGTTTTGGTGGGGTGAAGCAGAATGGCTCTGGGTGTTGCTCTGGGCGGGGATTGGAGGGGGCATTGTCTGGAAGATGCGATCGCCCCTGCACTACACGACCCTTTTGCTGGCTTCTGCCGCTGCGCTGGGGGCGATCGCCTACGGAGCCATCATCGTGGGATGGTGGATTCCCTTGGTGCCGCCGATTTTGGGTCTAGGGGGGTCTGCTATCATTCTCACGAGCTATCTCGCCTATCAAGAAGAAGAATTCAAACGCTCCACTGAGTTTCTCCGCTCCATTATTGACAACATTCCTGACCCGATTTTTGTCAAAGACCCCGCCCACCACTGGATGATTTTTAACCAGGCGTTTTGCGACTTCAGCGGCTATGAACGCAGCCAGATTTTAGGCAAAACCAATAGCGAAATTTTCACCGCCACCGAGTCCGAGCAGTTCAACCAAGAAGAAGCCCTGGTTTTTCAACACCAAGTGCCTCGCGAAACCGAAGAAAAATACACGAGCAACGATGGCACGACCTATCTCAGTGCGACGAAGCGATCGCTCCACAAAGACGCGGCCGGCAATGTCTTCCTCGTGGGCGTGATTCACGACATCACCGAACGCAAACGCATTGAAGAAGAACTGCGCCGCACCACCGCCGAACTGACCCGCTCCAACAGCGAACTCCAAAAAACCCAAACCCACCTGCAACGCCTCGCCTATTACGACTCCCTCACGGGCCTCGCCAACCGCAAATTCTTCTTTGAAAGCCTCAAGGCTTCTCTGAATTGGGGGCGCGACAATGGCAAACTCGTGGGTCTGCTCTACCTCGACCTTGATGGGTTTAAAGCCGTCAACGATTCCCTCGGCCACCATGTGGGGGATCTGCTGCTTCAGGCCGTGGCGAAACGGATCACCCATTGCCTGCGGGATAGTGATATCGTCGCCCGCTTAGGGGGGGATGAATTCACCGTGATTCTGCCGGGGATTAAAAAGCACAATGACACGAGCATTGTCAGTGAAAAAATCATCAGCACCCTCGCCCAGCCGTACCAACTCGAAGATCATGCCGTGGAGGTAACGGTGAGTATTGGCAGCAGCTTATTTCCCAAGGATGGCGAGACCGAAGAAGTCTTGATCAATAAAGCCGATCACGCCATGTATTGCGCTAAAAATGATGGCCGCAATCAGCACAAAGCCGCAGAATAGCACTGGACTCGATGGGGCTCTGGGGGAGGAACAGCTTAGACTAGGAAGGCAAAGCATTGAAGAAGACCCATGCGGATTGGTGTGTTTTTAGCGGCGGTTGGCCTGTTAACGATTGTGGTGGTGCAGAATTGGTCGCCCACATTACCGTTGATTGTGTTTGGGTCAGCGACGATCGCATTTCCCCTCGGCCTCTGGTTGGCCCTGTCCCTGAGCGCGGGTCTGATCACCAGTGTTCTCCTCCAGGGCCTCAGCTATCGCCCGCTCCCGAAAGCCGTTGATCCTCCCGTTGCGCCCCGCTATCGGGAACGACCGGAACCAGAACCGCGATCGCGCCGCACTCGGCAACGCCCATCGAAGAGTGATTGGGACACGCCCCTTGACCCCGAATGGGAGCGAGAGGCGGATGATTGGGACATTGAATCACCGCCGGAACGCCCCACGATCCCCCGCCGTGAATCGCGCCAACCCACCGGGGAACCCCGTGAGCCGCAACGCAAAGCTCCGGAGCAGCGCGATCGCCCCACGGATGGCATTTATGACGCAAATTACCGCGTGATCACGCCGCCGCCTCGTGCTGAGCCGGACACAGAAACAGGTTCACCCCCACCGCGTGACCCCGATCCAAAAACTCCCGATTCCTCGGACGGCGAGGAGTGGGAGTTTTAACGGGGGGCATTCGGGGAGGGGATGCCGAGGCCGGGAGTGGGAGGGTCTAGCTTTGGGCTTCAAAGTCTAGGGCGGCGGAGTTCATGCAGTAGCGTTTGCCGGTGGGTTTGGGGCCATCGTTGAAGACATGGCCGAGGTGGGCATCACAGGCGGCGCAGAGGACTTCGGTTCTGACCATGAAGAGGGTGCGATCGCTTTCATAGGCCACATTGTCTTCGGTGATGGGCGCGTAGAAACTGGGCCAACCGGTTCCGGAGTCAAACTTGGTCTCTGAGGTGAAAAGAGGAGTGCCACAACAGATACATTTGTAGGTTCCGCTGGCTTTGTTGTCGTGATATTGACCCGTGAAGGCTCGTTCTGTGCCTTTTTTGCGGGTGACTTTAAACTGTTCAGCGGTGAGTTGAGCTTGCCATTCTTGGTCTGTTTTTTGAATTTTTTCCACCATGATGTTTGAGTAAGGGTTGATACCGTGTTGAGTGGGACTGTCTGGCTGGGGTCGTTGTACCAGAGAGCTTTCATTCTAACGATTCTCTGCTGGCCCTTGGGTGGGGAGCAAGAACGAGAGGGGGCGGCGCATTTCGGCGGCATAGCCGAGAATGCCGCGATCGCGATATTCATAACAGAGTTCCCCCGATGCGTTAAAGAGAAACGTTGCGCCCCGCTGGGGGAGATAGCTGGGGTCGGGGACATAGGTGCGCCAATGGGAAAGCACTTCGACCATGTTGCGGAGGCGGACGGTAGCCAGTTCAAAAGGCCGCTGAAAGCCGTTGCCCCCCGCTAGGTTAAAGACGGAGCCCCGAAAGGGCGGCAAGGGGGGCGCGTTGACCTGTTCATCGTCGTGGATCAGTTGGGGGCCGTGGCGATCGCCCCAATAGCCGCGCCACACTTCCCGCAATGTGCCGGGGCTGCCAATCCCGGCGCACATCAGCAGCAGATTCAGCCAGGCGTTTTGGCCGGGGGAGAGGCCGGGAATTTTTAGGGTTAGACCCGGATAGAGGCCGAGATCGCGGTGGAGTTGGGCTTCGGGATCAACAAAAAGCTCGGCAGCAGGGAAGCCGGTGTAGTCGCAAAAGCGTTGGCCGGAGTTGCGATCGCCAATGCCCACGGCCCGCACGGCAATATTAGCCTGGTGGAAATGGGCGCGATCGCGCTGAATCCAGCTTGCATATTCAATGCTGTCAAAATCCCCCAGTTGCGGCCAGATCACCACGAGGGTTTGCTCGGCTGTTGCCGTGTCTCGCAACAGGGGGAGGAGCACCCCGTCACTGACCCGAACGCGGGAGGTTTGGCTGAGGAGTTCGTAGCTATCCATGGGGGAGAAGACTTACCATTCCGTTGAGTTGCGGACTTTATGCACCGTTTGAGGGAGAACACCAACGAGGGCGGCGATCGCATCATCGGGCAACCGCGCCACCGTCTCCACATCAAACCAATTTTCAAACTGATTGAGGATGGCTTGGACGCGCTGGGTGGGGACGGGGTTTTCGGTG
>CAZCWE010000266.1:0-4514 GCA_964502285.1 uncultured Spirulina sp.
GCGGAGACGCTGCGCGAACGACGACCCTCAGCCCTCGGTTAATCCTCAACGCGATAGCCCAGTTCCGCCAATCGGGTGCGCGACTGTCGCCACTTTGGTTGTACCCGCACGAAGAGATCGAGATACACCTGACCCGCGATCAGTTTCTGGATCTGTTCGCGGGCAGCCGTGCCGATCGCTTTTAACATCGTGCCTTGTTTGCCGATCACGATGCCCTTTTGGGAAGGGCGTTCCACATTGATCGCGGCGTGAACATGGGTGATTTTGGGCTTTTCTTCGACGCGATCGATGGTGATGGCGACGGAGTGGGGGACTTCTTGGCGGGTGAGGAGGAGGAGTTGTTCACGGATCAGTTCGCCCATGATGAAGCGTTCGGGTTGATCGGTGACGAGATCGGGGGGGTAATAGTAGGGGCCGGGTTCGAGGCGATCGCTGAGTGCCTGCTGCAATCCCGCCAAGCCGTCCCCCGTCAGGGCAGAAAACTTCGCCACCGTCCAGCCGTTTTCCTCCGCCACAGCGCCATAGCTGTGATCCAGTTGCGTCACGGTGTCGGGTTCGTCGGGCTGTTGATCCTGTTTATTCAGGCCGAGAATAATCGGGGTCGGGCTTTTTTTCAGCAGTTCGACAATGAAGCGATCGCCCCCGCCCAACTCCACCGCACTATCCACCACAAACAGCACCAAATCCACCGCCTTAATCGCCGTCCGCGCATTCTGCACCAAGACACGCCCAAGTTCATGATGGGGTTTATGAATCCCTGGGGTATCGACAAAAATAATTTGGCTCTGGTCTGTGGTGAGGATGCCCCGCAAGCGGTTACGGGTCGTTTGAGCCACGGGGGACGTAATCGCGATTTTTTGCCCCACCAACTGATTCATCAGCGTGGATTTGCCCACATTGGGCCGGCCCACAATCGCCACAAACCCCGACTTAAACCCCGGCGGGGCAGTAGGGACAATCATTGAAGGTGCGAGTTCGTCAGTCATCGTTGGGATAGTTCCCCCTCTGGATTACAACCGAACCTAACCATCGCCATGGGCCAAAGGTCACGACTGTAGCTCACCCTTGATGGCCATAGCCGATCCTACCAATTGAATCGGGAGACTCAGGGAATCATGGGTGAGATTCCGTAGGATAAAGATGTTCGGATCGATAGTTTATCGTGAATTGACCCAAGGAAGATGATTATGAAAGGTTATACCGCTACATTACTCGCCATTACCGGCATTGCGTTGCCCCTCGCCGCTTGGACGACCTTCACCCCGCCAACTCAATCCGCCAATGCCGCCCCCCAAGAAATCGCCCAACGGGGCCCCGGTGGTCAAGGCCAAGGCCCCAGTGGTGATCTGCAAGGGCGGGGCCGGGGGCCAGGGGGCGATCGCGGCCCGGATATGGATCGGACTCCGCCGATGTTGCGGTTTGCGGATCAATTGGGGTTAAGTGATGCCCAACGCAGCGAAATTGAAGCGATTCACAGCCAAGCCCAAACGGAATCCGAAGCCCTGCGGACTCAAGTTCAAGCGGCCCATGAACAAATGCGCAGCCTGATGGCCAGCGATGCCTCGGATGCGGAACTGCGTCAGCGTCATGACCAAATGCAAGCCCTACAGCAGCAAATGGGCGATCGCCGCTTTGAAACCATGCTCGCCATCCGCAATGTGTTGACCCCTGCACAACGGGCCCAAATGCAGGAACTCCAGGGCAGTGGCATGGGCCGCCGCAGCCCCCAATCCGGTACACAACAACGCCCAGGCGGTGGCCCGTCCCAACGTCCGATGAATTAAGACAAACGCCCTCACCCAACCCTCTCCCGCAGGCTACCGCTTATACACAAACGGCTACCCAAGTTCTCACACTCTCGCCGATCCCCCCAGCCCCCCTTTGTTAAGGGGGGAGCCGTTCAAAGTCCCCCTTGAAAAGGGGGATTTAGGGGGATCGATCACAAGTTAGATCAGTATTTGGGGGTTATGTATAAGCAGTAGGTCTGTTAAGAGGGACCAGGGATTCACCTAGAGTCAATGTGTGAATCCCTGGCTCAGGGTCTGGATGAGCATAGGGTTACGCTCAGGCTGGGGCTTTAGCCCTGGGGGGAGGTGTGGCCTGCGAGGTCTGGCCCTGTCCATTCGAGGGTGTCGCCGATCGCTTGACCATCATGGTAGGCCGCGAGGAGCACTTCGCTGGTTTTCCCCCAGGCGATCGTGCCATCGGCCGCGAGGGAAATCGCGCCGAGATCGCGCTTGTTTTGGGCGGCTTCGGCCATGGATTTGGCGATCGCATCCCCCAAGCTCATCCCATCCGTCACCCGGATCACGATTTTCGCCGCCAAACATTCATCAATAATGTCTTCGCCGATGCCGGTACAACTGACCCCGGCTTGGGTGGTGGCGTAGTTCCCCGCAGGCATGGCCGAATCACTGACCCGACCAATGCGCTCAAATCCTTTGCCCCCCGTGGAGGTTCCCGCCGCAATCTGCCCAGCTTGATCCAACACCACCACGCCGATCGTGCCGCGCCCCGCTTCGGAGTCTGCGCCTAATTCCTGTTCCGCGATTACCCCCGCCATGGTTTTATCAAAATCACCCTTGCGCTCCGCGAGCCATTCATTCAGGCGCAGATCCGTGAGGGGGTTATAAATCGGGACATTGAGTTCCCGCAGCAGTTCCGCCGCGCCGTGGTCAGACAGGACGCGATCGCTCTCCGTTTGCAGGGTTTTCGCTAATTGGATCGGATGTTGCACCCGCATCACATTGATCACGCCGCTAAACCGTTGCGCCGTCCCATCCATCAACGCCGCACTCATCCGCACCTGACCATCGGACTGCAACACCGACCCCGTCCCGGCATTAAACCGGGGATGGTCTTCTAACAATTCACACCCCTTCACCACCGCATCCGCTGCCGAGGCTCCCTTGAGGAGGTCATCATAAATCGTGGCGACAATACCATGGAGGGCTTCCCGCACAACAGCCAAGCCCCCTTTGCCTTTTAAGGAACTCCCGGCTCCACCATGGATAATTAGTTTCGGTTGCATGGGTCTTACTTTGTGATCGGAAATTTTTGCATTGTTGATCTTATCGCGTCTTGGGTTAGAGTTTTAGGAGAGATCTGAGCATGAGCCTGCTCCATTCGTGAGGCTTCATCGCCGGGTCTACCCTAATGTATTCTTGGTGTCGGAGAAGGTAATTTGTGCCGAAACAGTCCCAAAAATCGCCACTGGGGTCAATGGATGATATTCCCATTGCCCAACGGGATTTGCCCACTACATCCTCACGACGATCCCCCTGGTTGATCGGTTTGGGGATTGTGCTGACAGGAGGAGCGATCGCTGCCGGACTCGCATTCTGGACAGTTCAACAATCTCGCCCCACCGCCACCGAAGTGGAACCTGTCGAATCGGTCAACGCATCGCCCCCCGTGGAAAATATCCTCGGCCATCTCCCCTACGAGGAAGCCAACCCGGAAGATTTAACCGCAATCACCGCTGATGGCGCGATTCGGCTCCGTCCCGCTGCGGCAGAACGCTGGATCGAAATGGTGGAAGCTGCCCGCCGAGATGGGATCACCCTCGCCGCCCTCTCTGGCTATCGCACCGAAACAGAACAGGACTATCTATTTTTCGAGGTTAAAGAGCAGCGCAATCAACCCCCCAGCGAACGCGCCGAAGTGAGTGCGCCCCCCGGCTTTAGCGAGCATCACACGGGCTACGCGATCGATATTGGCGATGCCAACCGCTCCAGCACTCATCTCACGGTGGAATTTGAAAACACCCCCGGATTTCAATGGCTCGAAACCAATGCGGCTCGTTTTGGCTTTGAACTGTCGTTTCCTCCCGATAACCCCCAAGGCATCGCCTATGAACCGTGGCACTGGCGATTTGTGGGGGATTCCGACAGTTTAGAAACCTTCTACCGTGCGCAAAATCTACCCCAATCTTCATCAAACCCATGACCTACGAACTGGAAAACCGTGAATGGTGGGTGGAGCGGTGGCTGGAACTGCTCGATTCCTATCGGTTTAAAAAACGTCTGGAGCGGGCGCGGCGCTATTCCACCGAGGGCAATGTGATTAGCATTGAATTCCAAGGGGCGCGGGTGGTGGCCCATGTCCAGGGGAGTGATGAAGACCCCTATGTGGTGTCCCTGTCGCTGAATCCGTTTAGTAATGAAGATTGGCGCTATGTGATTAGCACGATGTCCCAAAAATCCCTCTATTCGGCGCAGTTGTTGGCGGGGGATATGCCAGCGGAAATTGAAGAGGTGTTTACGGCCAATGGGTTGAGCTTGTTTCCGTTTACCTTGTCGGAAATTCATTCGCGCTGTACCTGTCCGGATAAGGCGAACCCCTGTAAGCACATTGGCGCGGTGTATTACCAATTGGGCGATCGCTTCAGTGAAGATCCCTTTGTGCTGTTTCAATTGCGGGGCCGGACGAAGGTGCAGATTCTCGATGCCCTGCGCCAACTGCGCGGTAAAGGCAATCGCAAGAGCCGCAACCCGAAAAAAGGCGGCAGCAAA
>CAZCWE010000266.1:4555-6253 GCA_964502285.1 uncultured Spirulina sp.
CTTGGTGGCGATCGCACCCGCCCCGGATCAGCAAACTGTCCTCGATCGCCTCGGCCCGATTCCCCTCCCCACCGCCGAAGCCCAAGACCTCCACAGCACCCTCGCCGAAGCCTACCAGCAGATCTGCCAAAATGCGATCGCTCTGGCTCTCAATCGGGATTAACAACGGCTGAGATTTGCGCCGCTGTCCGCTGGGGTGACGAGGGTGGTTAATAATGCGTCGATGCCCGCCACGGGAGCGATCGCGCGTCCGAGGGTTTGCGCCACATCCGCCACAGTGAGGTCATCTAGAAAGCGGGTGTCGTCGTGCTTGAGCATCACCGACGGGAGCAGGATTTGACCCGGTGTAGGGTGCGCTTGCAGCCCGGCGATCAGGTCTTGGCCCGTGAGGAGTCCCGTTACGGTGATTTCCTGGCCCCAATAGTCGCTGCGGAGGGGGACGAGTTCGACGTGGAGATTGTCCACCTGGTTGAGGCGAGCCACGAGGGGCTGAAATGCCTGCTCGACGGCATTGCCCACGACCCAAAGCCACGATCGCGGCTCAGGAATCGCAGCGGGGAGGAGGCGATCGCAAGCCGTTTCAAACTCGCGAATGAACTGCCGAATCGAGCCGACCCCGTTGCCGATTTGGGGGTAGTCTTCGTAGTGGGATTCCGGGGGGAGTTCCGTTTGGGCGATCAGAAACCATTCATCGGCGAGCCAAGCGAAGGTGCTGCCGAGGGTAGCGCGGAACTCGGTTTGGAGGGCTTGGACTTGGGGGATCACGGTTTGGGCATCGGCGCGGCTGACGGGGGTGAGTTCGTCCGCATCGGGGCGAAAGCGGGTCAAGCCCACGGGGACGACGGCAGCGGAGAGGACGGTGGGAATTTCGCCGCTGTGGAATTGGGCCAGGTCGCGGAGGGTGCGTTCGAGGTGTTCGCCGTCGTTGATGCCGGGACAGACCACCACTTGGGCGTGAATTTGGAGGCGGCGGGCTTGAAACCAGCGCAGTTGATCGAGGATTTGCCCGGCGCGATCGTTTTTGAGGAGGCGCGATCGCACCTCCGGCGCAGTGGCATGGACGGACACATAGAGGGGGGACAGGCGCATCTGTTCAATGCGCTCCCATTCCCGCGTTGTCAGGTTCGTCAGGGTGAGATAGCTACCGTAGAGAAAGCTGAGGCGATAGTCATCGTCTTTGAAATAGAGGCTTTCCCGTTTGCCGGGGGGCTGTTGGTCAATGAAGCAAAAGGGGCAGCGATTATTACATTGGATCAAGCCATCAAACAACGCCGTTTCAAACTCTAGCCCCAGGTCGTCATCGTAGTCTTTTTCGATTTCGATGGCGTGGCGTTTGCCCTGGGCATCGAGGACTTCAAGGGCTAAAACTTCATCGGCACAGAGGTATTGATAGTCGATCAGGTCGCGGGGTTGAATGCCGTTGATGGATGCGATCGCATCCCCTGCCTCAAAGCCAATCTCTGCCCCAATGGAATCAGGCAACACACGACTAATTTTGGCCGGACGCAAGGACGGGGAACTCATAACCACTCGCACAAAAAAGCATCTTTTATGATAACTCTGAAGTTGATTGTATGCCCCAACTCTCGTTGCGATCCTCTACACAAAAAGCCTGTGGAGGCGTTCTGACCAGGGATATCCAGGATTGATTGGGTATCTAGGCGTGAGCCAGTGAAGCAGGAATCTCACTCTGTACCG
>CAZCWE010000267.1:0-6249 GCA_964502285.1 uncultured Spirulina sp.
TTACTGAGAAACGGTGTTAAGAATCGTTACGAGGTGGAGCTGTTCTGGGGCGGGCCTAACCCTGATGGGGGGGCGATCGCACTCCTCCCCCGGCATTCATCATCGGGTCTTATCGCCAGGATTTCTTGAGGTAATGGCGATCGATTTCATTAAGTTCGTATTGGATCGGGCGATGGAGTTCTTTCAAGCCAAAGCGACGGGTGAAAAAGTCGGCAATGAAGAGTTTAAACCCGTAGCGATGGATGCGAAACTGCACCCGTTTCCACCAACTCTCAACAGTGAGCAGGAGACGCTTATAAGCGTTCAGAGACAGGGGGGCTAACCCGCTGGGTTCATAGCCCCGCAGCGGGAGTAAATCCCCCACCCGCGTCTCCACCTGGCGCACCCCAGCCGGGTTGAGGGTTTGCTGCCAAGCCTGGAGGCCGGCCGGACTGGGGAGGTCGTAGTCGCTGTAGTCGGGATAGCGGAGCATCGCGGGGTCGTAGGGCACACCCATGAAGGTGCAGAGGTCATCCAAGACGGCGAGATGGTCGGTCATCAGGTCTTCGTAGCGCACTTCAATGAAGCGATCGCTCGATAGTTGCAAACTAAACCCTTCCCAGAGCAATTCCGCCGTCAGCCACCGCTGCACCCCCGTCCAAGCATTACCCGCCACCCCAGTTTCCACACAGGACTGCGCCACATCCCTCGGATCGCGCACGAGATGGATAAAGCGAGCCTTGGGCCACAGGGCCAGCAGCCGATCAAAATGTTCATGGACGATCGCCCCCACAATGGGCTTCTGATGGCGTTCCCGTTGTTGTTCTAAAAAACTATGCACCAAGTCCGGGTAGTTCAGCTTGACATCAATAATGAAGCCCCGCGACTGAAAAATGCGATGGGTGGACAGCCAATCATGATACGTGGCCAAATCTGGAAACCGACCGCGATGATCCACCAAGGTCACCGCATATTCAAACTCATCACACCAGGTGATTTTGGGGTGATTGTGCAGCATCAGCCGCAGCAACACCGTGCCGGAATATTCGGCTCCGACTAAAAAAATTGGCTCTTGCCACATTGGGTCTTGCGCCTCTCCCATCAATCCTCCTTCTGCGTTGTGCCGTTGCTGATGATCTGCGATCGCGCCCTACACCTGCGGCTCCTGCGCCGCAGACGATGCAACCCAACCCGGCCACCCCTCCGGACTCACCTGCGCCGCCTGCTTAAACGTCCCACAGGTTAACTCCGTCCCCAGCCACTCATTCAACTGCGCCAAATCGCGATCAAAAATCTCTGTCACTCGTTGCAACTGTTCCGGGCCCAGTTCAGGGCGTTTCTTCATTTGCCAGAGCCCCTTGACCCAATCCCGCACCTCCTGGGGGATCAGCCGTTTGCGAATGGTTTTCAAGATCGGCGCGTCAACGATCGCATCCCGCAGCGGGCTTTGGCGCATCCGCTGACTCGACACATTATCCCGCTCCAACTCCTGCCATTGGGGTGGCTCCGGATAGCCAATAAACCCACAGACTCGCTCTAACTCCTGTTGAGGCGCATTGAGCAATTGCTCAAAGAAAATCGGCAGCACATGCTCCGGGCCAAACGCCTCCAGGTAGGGGCGAATTTGCAGACTGTATTGGCTATAGGTAATTAATTCCGGGTGACAATCCAGCGCCGCATTAATATTCGTCTTGTTGTCGATCACCTTCTGCGTCCATTCATGAATGTAGTGGGACACCAGCCGCTGCACTGGATGCCGCATCATATAAATTAACTTCACATCCGTGCCGAGATGGCTTTTGAGGCGGGCGATCGCATCGGGATAGGTGGGCAGCTTCGTGTAGTGGGTGCTGGCTTCCCCACAGATGGCATCGGGCGGCGCATCGGCAAACAAGCCCTGATACCACTCGATCCCCTGGGCATACACATCATCATCACTAAAAAAGTTAGGTTCTTTCGGGGTGGTCATAAAAATTCCCGGTTGAGCCACCAACTGTTGATAGAGGCTGCTGGTGGCGCATTTCATCGCGCCGATGATGATGAATTGGGGCGAGTTTGGCATTGTGTCAGGCCTACAGGCGATTTCCTAGCTTAGGTATAGCGTGGGATGCCACAAACGACAATACACCCCTCGCCGTCAAGACAACATAATTCAGGAAAATCCGGGCTGAAGGGGGAACATCTCAGTTGTGCATTGATGCACAGTCTATCAGTGGTTTCCTCAACCCTAACCCTTCTCTCCCCAGAGTGACAAAAGAGGGATATATAATCGATCCCCCTGAATCTTCCTTTTTAAGGGGGACTTTGAACGGCTCCCTCCTTAACAAAGGGGGGCTGGGGGGGGATCGGCGAGAGTTTGGATCAGCAGTAGCCCACAGGAGAAGGGAGCTAAACGTCATTAGGACAGCAACGGCTCTAGGGGCAAGGTTTTATGGTGTTGGAGAAACTCCGTAAATGTCGAGCCCGTCACCGGGGGACTAAACAAGTAGCCTTGGATTTCATCACACCGAAACTGCCGCAGCATCGCCAATTCAGCCGCCGTCTCCACCCCTTCAGCCACGACCCGCAATTGTAAACATTGGGCAAGGTCAAAAATGGCGCGGAGAATCACTTGATTTTTCGGTTTTTGATCAATGCCTTGGACGAAACATTGATCGATTTTTAAGCTATCAAAAGGGAATTGTTGGAGGTAATGGAGGGCCGCGTAGCCCGTGCCAAAATCATCGATCGCAATCTGCATTCCCAGGCGTTTGAGTTGATGAAATCGTTCCACCGTCACGGTGGAATCATACATTAAACTGCTTTCGGTAATTTCTAATTCCAGAGCATCATAGTCTGCGATCGCACGGGTCAACAGCGTGATCAACCGTTGGCAACTATCGGGATGGTTAAAATGACAGGCGGAAATATTCACCGCCATGCGCAATGATCCTAACCCCGCCTGCCGCCAGTATTGTGCCTGTTGCGTTGCCTGCTGCACCACCCAATGGCTAATGGATTCGATTAAATTCGTTTCCTCGGCAATGGGAATAAAGTGGCTTGGCGACATCAAACCACGGGTGGGATGTTGCCAGCGAATTAATGCTTCCGCCCCGACGATTTCGCCACTGTTTAAACAGACTTGGGGCTGATAGTAGAGTTGGAGTTCGTTGCGGGCGATCGCATATCGTAGATCCGTCTCCAACACAATCAAATCACTGGCCTTCGGCAGCACATAGTGGGGGCTTGGTTGATAGAGTTGGGCGTGATTCCCGCCGCAGTGTTGCGCCTGTTGTTTCGCCGTTCGCGCCGCCTGTAACAGAGGATTCAGCAGCGTACCATGCACCGGAGCCATCACCACCCCAATACTCAACGGCGCGATCACCGTGATGTTATTCAACAAAAACGGCTCCGCAAACCGCTGCAACACCTGTTGAGCGCAAATCATCACTTGGTCGTAGGGCAAGGGATGCAACAGAATCGCGAACTCATCACTGCTATTGAGCCGCGCCAGAAAACCGCGATCGCTCACCCAATCTTGTAACCGCAACGCCGCTGCGAGCAACAACTGATCCCCACAGTCATACCCCAGCGTCGTCGTAATCCGCTCCAGCCGATCCAAACTCAGACAAAACAGCGGCAAACACCACTCAATCTCAGCCTGGAGCTGTTGCTGTGTCACATAATCTTGATACAGTTGACGAAACGGAGCCGCCAAACTCCAGCGCATCGGCAAATTTGTCAACACATCATGCTTTCCGTAGGGTTGCATCGGGGCTGACCCGATCTCCAGCGACTCAGGATAAGCCTCGACCACCGCCGATCGCTTCCGGAGTCGCGTCAGCACCGCCTTCAGCAACTCCCGCACCGTAAACGGCTTGGTTAAATAGTCATCCGCCCCCAACTCCATCCCATAGCGGAAATTTTCCTTTTCACTTTTCGCTGTCAAAAAAATAAATGGAATATTTTGGGTGAGTTGGTTGGCCTGGAGCCGTTGCAACACTTCATAGCCGTCTAACTGCGGCATCATCACATCACAAAGAATCAAATCCGGTTGATCCGATAACGCCTGATTCACCCCGGTTAAGCCATCTTCTGCTTCTAGAACGTGATACCCTTCCGCCTGTAAACATTCGCCGATAATTTCGCGAATGGAGACCTCATCTTCAATAATCAAAATTGTGAGTTGGGGTGAATCCATGGTTAATTCACAACCTCCCGGATGAGTGGTAGGGCAACACGAAACGTTGTGCCGAATCCTTCTTGGCTACAAAACACGATAGTTCCCCCCTGCAATTCAACATATTTTTTGACGATATTTAGCCCCAATCCAGTTCCTGCCACCTTGCCCACATTGCGGGCCCGATGAAAGGCATCAAAGAGACGATCTTGATCGGCCAGGGGAATGCCAATGCCTTGATCTTCAACCCGAAAAATCAACATTTGATGCTCGACTGCCAGACTCACCTGAATCAGGCTATCCGGGGGGGAATACTTCATGGCATTCGAGAGTAAATTACTCAAAATATGATGGAGTAATCGGTCTTCAAGATACACAATGTAACAGGATTGGTCGCACAGGTTGCCTTCAGTGTGGAGGCGAATGGTTTGGCGACATTGTCCCATACTTAACTCTTCAATTAAGTTATGACAGAACTGGATGACATCAAAAAGATGGGGGCTCAGGGTGAGGTGTTCGGTGTTCGCCCGACTGATGGTTAAGACATTGTCCACGAGGGCTTTCATCCGTAAACCCGCATCTTGTAGGCGCTGGAGGTATTTACTGCGTTTGGTTTCATCCCATTGTTTGCCGTAGAGGCGGAGGAGTTCGACGGAGCCGAGAATGGTGGTGAGGGGGGTGCGAAATTCATGGGAAGCCATATCAATGAAGCGGGTTTTGAGTTCGTTGAGGTCTTTTTCGGTGTCGAGGGCGCGGAGAATCTCGGCTTCGGCTTGTTTGCGATCGCTCACATCATCCAAAATCGCAATAAAGTAATCCGGCTCTCCCCCCCCTTGGCGCACCAACGATAACGTCATGTGACCCCACACCAACGTCCCATCGGCCCGCCGATATTGCTGCTCATGGGCATAGGTTTCGATCGCGCCACAGAGAAACTGATTCAACTGTGTCGGGGTGGAGCGCATATCCTGACGAGCGGCAGGGTCGGGCTGCACTTCGATGTTGTATAAATGCTGATTGCGGAGGGTGGCCGCGTCATAGCCCAAAATATGACATAGACGCTGGTTGAACTGGACAAAGCGTCCTTGTAGATCCAACTGCGCAATGCCCATGGCCGCCTGCTCAAACATGGCCCGAAAGCGTGCTTCGCTGTCCCGCAAACTCCGCTCGACCTGTTTGCGTTCGGTGATATCCCGATACATGGAGAGGCTGCCGTGGTACTGGTCTTCGCTGACAATCGGGACGCAATCCCATTCCACCACTTGACCGGTGGATAGTTCGAGTTCTCCATGGATGCCGTGGTGGCGACTGTGGAGAAAGTGCTGGTAATGCTGAACGAAGTCGGTGGCGGTGAGGAATTGATCTTGGCAGGAGGTGAGAAAGGTTAACAGGGGCAGGCCGACGGCGGTTTCGGGGTCGGGGCTGGTGGGGAAGAGTGCCCGAAAGCCTTTGTTGACGAGGACGACTTGGGCGGTGGCATCGGTGGCTAATACGCCGATCTGGAGGGTTTGAATCAGGGCCGTGAGATGGCCGGTGGTGGCTTGGAGGGCGGCGGTGCGATCGCTGACCCGTTGCTCTAGGTTGAGGTTGAGGCGTTGGAGGTGGGTTTCGTGGGTTTTGCGATCGCTGATGTCAATAATCGTCCCTAGATAGCCGATGATCTGGCCGGTGCTGTTGCGTTCCGGGGCCGTTTGCTCCAAAAGCCAGCGGCAGGAACCATCGGGGTGTTGATACTGGTATTCCGCTTTGTAGGTGGGGTTGTGGCGAAGAATTGATTGCCAGTGGTCAAAGGCGCGATCGCCCCCCTCCGGACAGACCAACGCTAACCACTGGGTTTGGATCGCCTCAATGGCCGGAACGCCCATAATCTCTGTCCATTGCTCATTGACATAATGGAGATGGCCGTGGGTATCCGCATGGAAAATGCCCACCGGAACCAACTCCACCAACGACACATAACGCTGCTCACTGCGTTGTAATGCCCGCATCGCATGACAATGTTGGGTGACATTCACGCCAATCCCCAACACATAATGCTGCGATCGCCCCAGCATCGAAAACGGGCGTTTCAGCCATTGCCACCATTGCGGCTTGCCCTGTGCATCGGTGCA
>CAZCWE010000268.1:0-3845 GCA_964502285.1 uncultured Spirulina sp.
CCTGGGTAAACCACGCTTTTTCAATGGGTTCAGCCGTTTTCTGCACCACTAAGGTGGACTCTCTCCCGATCCAAAATGATGGGAGAGTCTGCCTTATTTCCTGTGATCATTTGTTGTTTTTAAGGAGTTATTGTAATGCCTTTAATTAAAGTTCAAACCTCAATTGCAAACCCCGAAGCGGCCCAAGTGGAAGGGTTGTTAAAAACCCTCTCCGGTAAATTAGCCCAACATTTAGGCAAACCGGAATCCTACGTGATGACTGCCTTTGAAGCCGGTGTACCGATGACCTTTGGCGGCACAACAGACCCCGTTTGCTATCTAGAAGTGAAAAGTATTGGGTCGATGAGTGCTAGCCAAACCAAAACCATGAGCCAAGACTTTTGTGCAGAACTTGCAAGCACCTTAGGCGTGGATCAAAATCGTATCTACATCGAATTTGCCGATGCGAAAGCGACCATGTGGGGCTGGAACGGCGACACATTTGGCTAAGAATAATGGGTGCGTTACGCTTCGCGAACAGCACCCTACCTCAGTCACGGCATGACGCTATCCACTGCTGCCATCGTTTAAGGTAGTAAACAGAAACCACAGGAAGCAGAACTCATGGTTCAAACTCCCCGTTCGTCCCAAGACCTGTACCCCGATTCAGATGGTAAGCCCATGGCAGAAAATACGGTGCAATATGCCTGGATTGTGCGGTTGGTCGAAAATTTGAAGTGTCTTTTGGCAACAGAAACAGCGTTTGTTGCGGGGGATTTATTGTGGTATCCCATGCAAGTGCAGCAACCCCCTGCGCCTTGTCAAGCACCTGATGCCATGGTGGTGTTGGGTCGTTCAGCGGGCGATCGCGGCAGCTATAAACAATGGGAAGAAGACAACATCCCGCCCCAGGTGGTGTTTGAAATTCTCTCACCCAGCAACACAGGGGAAGAGATGGCCACCAAGCAGCTTTTTTATGTGCAACATGGTGTTTTAGAACTGTATTTCTACGATCCCAAGTCGAAGAACGTTTGGGGACTTATTCGCCAAAGCACCGATGAGAATTGCACCCTGATTACGCCCCTCCATTTACCCTGGACATCACCCCTGCTCAAGATTCGGTTTGAACTGTTTGAAGATGGGTTGGATATTTTTTATCCCAATGGTGAGCGGTTTCAAGATTTTAGTGAGATTGCTGCTGAACGCGATCAACTGCAATCGGAGCGCGATCGCCTCCGAGCGAAGTTGCAAGCATTAGGCATTGACCCCGATCAACTGTCCCCATAACAGCCAGCGTTTAGAATTACAAGCGTTTGAGATAACTGAGAAGATCGGCCATGTCCTGCGGTTTAGGCTGAAACTTGGGCATCGGGGGTGTTTCGCCGCTGATGACTTGATGGATGATCATGCGATCGGACTTGTGGCGTGATAGGTTTTCTAAACTTGGCCCCACATTGCCGGTGGCATAGATGCCGTGACAGCCCGCGCAATTGATTTCAAAGATGGCGTGACCGCGTTCCGGATCGCCCGTGAGGGGCAAGACACTTTGGGCGTAGGGGTCAACCCCTTGAAACAGGTACAGCCCAACCCCCAAAAGAATCGTACTCAATAGAATGACGACGATCAGAAGCGATCGCTGCGAAAACGAAGAAGAGGGCGCGGGCGATTTGGTCACAAGTCTGCTGAATTCAGTAGGTGCGAAAATCGGCAACGTTCAGATGAGCCATTCCAGGGGTGAATGAACAACGGTCTGAAGGTTGCCGTTTCAATTAATAAACATAGCTTAAGTTTCGTAAACTCGTGAAGAGCCGGTCTGAGGATCTTCTGACGAAAAAGGGGCCGAAGCCCCTTGTCGTTGCCCAATGCATGAGTTGGATCGGTAGGTGATCTTAGTCTTCGGCGAAAATGTAGCGGCGGAGTTCGCTGGGGTCGGGTTCGGGGCTGTTTTCCGCAAACTCAACCGCATCATCAATGTCTGCCTGTACCTTGGCATCGATCGCTTCGAGTTCCGCCGCCGTGGCGAGGCCCCGCGCTTCGAGGTCTCTGGCCAGACGTTTGATCGGGTCACGGGAGAACCAAAATTCTTTCTCTTGGGCAGCCCGCAATTCGTCCGGGTCAGCGAGGGAGTGACCCCGGAAGCGGTAGGTGAGGGCTTCGATCAGGGTGGGGCCTTCCCCAGCGCGGGCCCGCTCCACGGCTTCGAGGGCAACTTTGCGCACGGCGAGCACATCCATGCCGTCTACTTCCACGCCGACCATGTTGAAGACGCTGGCTTTTTTGTAGATTTCCGGTTGGGAGGTGGCGCGATCGTGGGCCATGCCGATCGCCCATTTGTTATTTTCCACCACGTAAAGAATCGGCAACTTCCACAGTGCCGCCATGTTCAAACATTCAAAAAACTGCCCGTTATTACTCGCCCCATCCCCAAAGAAACAGGCCGTCACTTGATCCGCGTTGGGATCATGCATCATTTCGCGGCGGTATTTGGATTGGAACGCGGCCCCAGTGGCGACGGGAATTCCTTCGGCGACGAAGGCATAACCGCCGAGTAAGCGGTGTTCAGCGGAAAACATGTGCATCGAGCCGCCCCGGCCTTTGCTGCATCCGGTGGCTTTGCCGAACAGTTCCGCCATCACTTCCCGCGCCGGAACCCCTGCGCTGAGGGCATGGACGTGATCCCGATAGGTGCTCGACACAAAATCTTCATCCCGACGCATCGCCCGGATCACCCCTGTGGAAACGCCTTCTTGTCCGTTGTAGAGGTGGACAAAGCCGAACATTCTGCCGCGATAGTACATCTCTGCACATTTATCCTCGAACAGGCGACCGAGCACCATGTCCTCGTACAGCATCAAGCCTTCTTCCTTGGTCAGGGGGAGAGAGCTGGTGTCGATTTTGGGCAAAACGCGCTCAGATTCTACGGGTTGGGCCATTGTCTTGTCTGTCATTATGCAAACCTTATGAATGTCGTAGGGGGCAGCCAGTATCCAGGTGGGGCTGATGATCCAGCATCAAACCAGGCTTAATTATAGAGGATTAGGGGATTGCCAATGGTTTAGGGAATAGGAGGGGGCGCGATCGCACGTTTCCCTACGGCAGCGCAGATTGACAGGCTTTGATCACCGTTTGCAGGGTACTGGTGGGAACTTGGTCGGTAATTGTGACGGCTCCGATCGCAGTGGGGAGAATGAACCGCACTTTGCCATTCTGGACTTTTTTGTCGTTTTGGAGAATGTTGATCAGGTCTGCGATCGCCAAAAAATCCGGAATCGTCGTCGGGAGTCCCGTTTTCGCGATCAGCGCATCCTGACGGTGCGCCGCCGCCTCATCCCACAGATCGAGCTTCACCCCCAACTGACCCGCCGCCACCATGCCGATCGCCACCCCTTCGCCATGGTTAATCACTTTATAGCCCGTCAAACTTTCCACCGCATGACCGAGGGTATGGCCATAGTTAAGAATCGCCCGCAGCCCGGATTCCCGTTCATCCTGACGCACTACATCCGCCTTCGCCTGGCACGATCGCACCAAAATCGCTTCCAACAGTGCCGGATCAATCCGCCGCACCGTACTTAACTGTTTCGCCGCTTCCAATTGCGCAAACAAATCCGCATCCCAAATCACACCGTACTTAATCACCTCCGCCATCCCGGCCCGAAATTCGCGGGGGGGCAGGGTCTCCAGAACATTGGGATCGATGTAGACTAATTTGGGCTGATAGAACGCGCCGATCAGGTTTTTGCCACGCGGATGATTCACCCCCGTTTTGCCCCCCACCGACGCATCCACCATCGCTAGCAGCGTCGTGGGAACCTGCACAAACTTCACACCCCGCAACCAAGTGGCCGCCGCAAACCCCGTCATAT
>CAZCWE010000268.1:3949-6195 GCA_964502285.1 uncultured Spirulina sp.
GCAGCGGTGAGGGACTCGCGCACGGTGTCGCCGTAGTATTGGTTAACGATGCGATTGGAAACGAGGAGAATTTTGTGACCGAGTCCTAAGGGGGTGAGAGCCGTGCCAATCTCCGGGAGGGAACCGGGTGCGATCGCAATATCGTAGGCATTTTCAGGAAGATCGACACGAAGAACTGCGGTCATAGGAACGGGTACAATACGTAAAACGGTTTAAAATACAGGCCTTTTAGTGTAATTCATTTTGCAGGAGAACCCCCTATGGCAGTTGTGGTCTATTTCGGTATTTTGGCAGTCTTCACCGTGATTGCGATCGGCAGTTACAAAGCCTTTCGCGGCATCGGTTTGATCTAGCAAACTGGGTATGGCAACCACGCCCCTACGTGACTCATAATCCTGAGACTCTCGTAGGGGTTTGGTCTCCAAACCCCAGTAGCCAATTGCCCCCTATTTTTTCAGATTGCCGGTCTAGTCGGTAGGTGTTGCCCACCCACCCATCGCATCCGCCTGATCGCCTCGTTCCACTTCCCTCACCCCCCATGCCTGAACTCGATCCTGAACTCCAGCAAGCCGTTGATTGTCGGCGTAATTTTGCCATCATTTCCCACCCGGACGCGGGGAAAACCACCCTCACGGAAAAACTCCTCCTCTACGGGGGAGCGATTCACGAAGCAGGCTCGGTGAAAGCGCGACGGGCCCAGCGGAAAGTCACCTCAGACTGGATGGAAATGGAGCAACAGCGGGGGATTTCGATCACCTCGACGGTGTTGCAGTTCAGCTACAGCGATTATCAGATTAATTTGCTTGATACGCCGGGCCACCAAGATTTTAGTGAGGATACCTATCGCACCTTGGCAGCGGCGGACAATGCGGTGATGTTGATCGATGCGGCGAAAGGGTTAGAACCGCAGACCCGCAAGCTGTTTGAAGTGTGCAAGTTGCGATCGCTCCCCATCTTCACCTTTGTCAATAAAATGGATCGCCCAGGGCGTGATCCGTTGGAATTGCTCGATGAAATTGAGCAGGAATTGGGCTTGCAGACCTACGCGGTGAATTTCCCGATCGGGAGTGGCGATCGCTTCAAAGGCGTGTTCGATCGTCGTCAACAGAAAATCCACCTCTTTGAACGACAGTCCCACGGCAGCAAAGCTGCCACGGACACGACAATGAACCTCGATGATCCCCGGTTACAGGATCTCTTAGACCCGGATCTTTACGAAAGCCTCACGGAAAACCTCGAAATTCTCGACGAAATCGCCCCTGATTTTGACCTGAAACAGATCCACGCCGGTAAAATGACCCCGGTGTTTTTCGGCAGTGCGATGACCAATTTTGGCGTGCAACTGTTCTTAGAATCCTTCCTGGATTACGCCCTCAAACCTGAGGGGCGCAACTCCTCAAAGGGCGAAATTGACCCCACCTATCCGGACTTCACCGGCTTTGTCTTCAAACTCCAAGCCAATATGGACCCGAAACACCGCGATCGCGTCGCCTTCATTCGCGTCTGTACCGGGAAATTTGAAAAAGACATGACCGTCAGCCATGCCCGCACCGGGAAAACCGTGCGCCTCTCCCGACCGCAAAAACTCTTCGCCCAAGGCCGCGAATCCCTCGATGTGGCCTATCCGGGGGATGTGATCGGCTTGAATAATCCGGGAGTGTTTGCGATCGGGGACACCATTTATCAAGGCAAAAAGCTCGAATACGAAGGCATCCCCTGCTTCTCTCCGGAACTTTTCGCCTACTTGAAAAATCCCAACCCCTCTAAGTTCAAACAATTCCACAAAGGCATCAGCGAACTCCAAGAAGAAGGCGCGATCCAAATCATGCACGCCGCCGATGAATTTAAACGCGACCCGATCCTGGCCGCTGTGGGACAGTTGCAATTTGAAGTAGTGCAGTTCCGGCTAATCAATGAATACAACGTAGAAACGCGCCTCGAACCCTTGGGCTACAGTGTGGCGCGGTGGGTGATAGGCGGCTGGGAAGCGTTGGAAAAAGCGGGGCGGCTCTTCAATACGATGGTGGTGAAAGACCTCTGGGATCGGCCGGTGTTGCTGTTTAAAAATGAGTGGAATTTGCAGCAAATCGTCGCCGATCACCCAGAATTAAAACTCAACGCCACGGCTCCGGTCGGGTCAGGATTACAACCGAGCGCCTAGTGCTTTAGATCGTACTTGACACGCACCCTGAGCAACCCAGCGCACCCTGAGCGAAGTCGAAGGGTAAGCGGCCGGGCTATCTCCT
>CAZCWE010000269.1:0-6182 GCA_964502285.1 uncultured Spirulina sp.
TCACCTTCACCGGCCCCCTCCCCCCCGCCGAAGTTGCCGCCTACCTCAACCGCCATCAGATCCTCGTCGTCCCCTCCCGCTGGCCCGAACCCTTCGGCATCGTTGCCCTCGAAGGCCTCGCCTGTGGTTGCCTCGTCCTCGGTTCTGAAGGCGGCGGCTTAACCGATGCGATCGGCCCCGGCGGGGTCACCGTCCCGAACGGCGATCGCGCCGCCCTAGCCACCGCCCTCACCACCCTGCTCACCCACCCCAACCAATGGGAGCAGTACCGCACCCACCTCCCCGCCCATCTCCACGCCCACCAACGCCACACCGTCGCCCACCGCTACCTCACCGCCTTCAATCCCATCGTGAAATCACTATAATTTTGGTTTGGTGTCCTAGTCTTTAAATCCATGCGAATCTCACTATGCCGCATCTACCCCTTGGACTCGTTTTATTTCCACCAGAAGTTAGTCAAACATTAGAATCCTACGGCTTTCTGTTCACCAGGGAGGACTTTTCATTGGGTACATTGCTGATCGGCTCTATCGCTTTAGTGATTATTATCTACTTCTCGTTCCAAGATTGGCGACGAGCGGTGAAAGCCATTTTTTTTATCTTAATTTTTGATGGAGCTTTGCGAAAATGGGTCTTACCGCAAGCTAGTGAAGCCCTCTACTTCCTCAAAGATTTTGTCCTCTTCGGAGCTTATCTTCGCTATTACTTTTATCCCAACCCCGACGAACCCCGCTATCCCCTTCAAAATAACTTCATCACCATCCTCATTCTGCTCGCGTCCGGTTGGTGCATTTTCCAAGCCTTCAACCCTCGCTTAGGATCAGTCATTGTCGGGTTATTCGGGGTTAAAGCCTATCTCTACTACATCCCGATGTTGTGGATGTTGCCGACCCTATTTCGCTCCGAAGCAGAACTTTATCTCTTTTTACGGAATCATCTGGCTATTTTTATCCCCGTGGGCATTCTCGGCATTGTGCAATTTTTCAGCCCCATTGATAGCCCCATCAATCAATATATTCCGGGCCGCAACGAACCGATCGCCACCTTCGGATTTGGGGGATCATTTAGTGTCCGTATTACCGGCACATTTTCTTATCTCAATAGCTATCAAGGCTACCTTTCCTCTTGTTTTGGGTTAATTATTCCGCTTCTGTCTGTCCCCAAGTCACGACGCTGGCAACTCATTTTATACTGCACCGTTTTCCTCTTAATTCTCAATAGTTTCATGACAGGATCACGCACCCCAGTGATCACCGCTATTCTATTTTTAATCGGATATTTCGGCATGCGGGCGATTAATAAACCGGAAAATTTGCTCATTTGGACGGGGCGTTTAATTCCCTTTGTTTTAGTGGCAGGGCCAATTTTGTGGTTTGGGTTTCGGCAGGTGGTTCAAGCATTTTGGGAACGGGTTGCGTCTAACTCGGATTTAGGCAGTCGGATTTTTCTTGGCTTTGTGGGGCCCTTTGATTTAGTGAGTTTGACGGGGTTAGATGGCTATGGGGCCGGGGCCACCCATGTGGGGGGGCTATCCTTGCGAGGGGCGTTAGGGTTAGCGGCAGGAAGTCCGCTTCCGGTGGACTTAGAACCGGAAATGGGGCGGGTGGCCCTAGAACTGGGCCCGATTGGGTTTATTTTTTGGTATGGGATGCGGGTGGCGATTATTGGCGCGTTGTTGCTGACCTTTTTTACCTTAAAACGGCGATTTTTGCGAGATTTAGCATTAGCAGGAACGTTGATTCATTTAATTTTATTTATTAGTCAAATGGTGTTTCATAACACGTTTTCGCTGTATTACTGGTTTTACACCGGGTTTATTTTTATGTTGCCCTGGTTGGAACGGGTGGAGAATTGGCGAGAGCAGCAGTTATGGTACGAGCAACAACAAAACTATGCCGATTGGTCTGATTCATCCTACGGGTAATCCCTTTGCGCGGCAGGCTGCCCAGGCCTTGGCGGAGTTGGGGGAGTTGGGCGCGATCGCCACTAGCCTCGCCTATAACCCCAACCATGCCTGGGCCCAAAGATTAGCCCGACTGGCTCCGGCACTGGAGCGAGAACTGAGCCGCCGCACTTGGTTGATTCCTCCCGGTGTCCCTCTTTATACCTACCCTCAGCGCGAAATGCTCCGGCTCCTGCTCCTGCGCACGGGGCTGCCCCAGCGTTGCGGCTACAACCCTCAGCGGCTGACGGATTGGGTCTATCGGGGGGTGGATCGGGCGGTGGCGCGGCAGCATCTGCACCGCTGGGCGGGGGTCTATGCTTACGAGGATGGGGCGGCGGCGATGTTTGCGATCGCTCGCCAACGGGGTCTCACCTGTTTTTACGATCTGCCCATTGTCTACTATCGCCACAGCCAGCAGCTTCAACAGGCCGAAGCCGAACGCTTCCCAGAACTCGCCCCCGCCCTCCTTTCCCTGCGCGAACCCGCCGCCAAACTTGCCCGCAAGGATTTCGAGCTACACCACGCCGATCGCATCATCGTCCCCTCCACCCCAGTCAAGCAATCCCTCGCCCCCACAGGAATCGACCCCGACCGGATTAGCGTCGTTCCCTTCGGTGCGCCCACCGATTACCTCTACCCCGCTCCCCAGCGCGATCGCTCCCTGCGGATTCTCTTCGTCGGTCGCGTCGGCCCGCGTAAAGGGGTTCACTACTTGCTCCAAGCCTGGCGATCGCTCCAACCCATCGACGCAGAATTACACCTCGTCGGCGTGAATGAGTGTCCCCCCGGCTGGCTCAACCCGGAGCGCGATCGCTTCACCTACCACCCCTCCATCCCCCACAGCCAACTGATCCACCACTACCACCGCGCCAGCGTTTTCGTCCTCCCTTCCCTGATCGAAGGTCTCGCCCTCGTCCTCCTCGAAGCCATGGCCTGCGGATTGCCAATCATCACCACCCCCAACGCCGGAGCCGCCGACATTCTCACCGATGGCGTAGAAGGGTGGCTGATTCCGGCGGGGGACGGGGATGCGATCGCTGCCCGGTTGCAATGGTGCGCTGAGCATCCTGACGAACTCGCCGCCATGGGTCGCGCCGCCCGCCGCCGCGCCGAAACCTTAACCTGGGAACGCTACCGCACCACCTTAAAAACAGTGATTACCCACACCCTGACCGTTTGAAGAAAACATAAAAATTTTCCGTTCAACCTGTCACGATCGGCCATGAAAAAGGGACACAAATATGTGTCCCTGATGATTGGTTTAAATGATGCCCTTATTTGCTATCTTTTGAGTCTGGTTCCAATCGTCCACTGCCGCGCTCCTTGAACTCATGGGATGTGTCTTTGTATTGATCGCGACGGCCACTGCCGCGATCGCTACATTGATCACCACAGGTTTCAGCCGGGTCAAAGACCAGTTGGGCCGTTTGAGCGTCGAGTTCAGAAATCTGAGCGATACTACTCAACCCAGAAAAGGGAATGGAAACAACGGTCAAAAGTACGACTACAATGTACTTGTACATAATTAACATCCGTGTCAGGTATCTATTTCCTGATACGGAGTTTCTTCTGACCATCAGGAAAAATATATTCCCCTGATTTGTTGTAAATTATCCGGATTCGGAAAACCGAATCACGCGGTCGGTTTTCCGGGTCAACGCAAGCTCACTACGCCTTTTTGGGCCCACCAATCACAAAATTGACCAGTTTCCCCGGCACGACAATCACCTTCTTGATTTCGTTGCCTTCGAGATAGCTTTGCACTTTGTCCGAGGCGCGGGCGTAGGTTTCTAGCTCGGCTTTGCTCGCTCCGGCGGGAACTTGGATCAAATCTCGTTTCTTCCCCATCACCTGGATCACCAAGGGAATCTCATCCACGGTTAAGGCATCGGGATCAGCTTTGGGCCAGGCTTGTTGATGGATCGAGCCGGTTTGACCCAACTGCTGCCAGAGTTCTTCGGCGAGGTGAGGCGCGAAGGGGGCGAGCAACTGGAGTAAGGTGTGAACGCCTTCGCGGTATACCGGAGAGGTGGGGCACTTGGCATCGTTGAGGGCGTTGCTCAGTTTCATCAACTCGGAAACAGCGGTATTGAATTGATAATCGCCATCGAGGTCTTCGGCAATGGCAGCGATCGCACCATGGATCGCCCGCCGCAACTCCTTCTCGGTTTTACTCAATTCCGCTCCCCCCTTCGCCACCGTTGCCCCGGCAAAGTCCTGCACCAACCGCCAGACCCGATTTAAAAAGCGGAATTGTCCCTCCACATCCGCATCATCCCATTCCAAATCCTTTTCTGGCGGGGCTTTAAAGAGGATAAACATCCGTGCCGTATCCGCGCCATATTTGCCCAAGACGGCTTTGGGGTCAACGCCGTTGTATTTGGATTTGGACATTTTTTCGTAGAAGACTTCGAGTTTGTCCCCCGTGCTTGGGTCTTTAGGATCATCGGCGTTGACATCCGCCGAGGGAATATACTTTCCAGTGACGGGATTTTTATAGGTCAATCCCTGAACCATGCCTTGAGTTAATAACCGTTGAAAGGGTTCATCACAATTTAATAACTTACAGTCCCGCAAAACCTTCGTAAAAAAGCGAGAATATAATAAGTGTAAAATCGCGTGTTCAATCCCCCCCACATATTGATCCACCGCCATCCAATCGTTCGCCGCTGTGGGGCTAAACACCGCCTCTTGATTCAACGCATCGGTATAGCGCAGGAAATACCAAGACGAATCAATAAAGGTGTCCATCGTATCGGTTTCCCGTTTCGCCGGTTCGCCACAACTGGGACAGGGCACATTCACCCAGTCGCCCATTTTCGCCAAGGGAGACGGCCCCCGCCCGGAAAATTCCACCTGTTTCGGCAACTCCACCGGCAACTGATCCGCTGGCACCGGAACCGTGCCACAACTGGGGCAATGAATCACCGGAATCGGACAGCCCCAATAGCGTTGCCGCGAAATCAACCAATCCCGCAGCCGGTACTGAATCCGCGCCTTACCGTAGCCCTGGGTTTCGGCGTAGTCGATCACTTTCCCTTTGCCCTCCGTCGAAGGCGTGCCGTCGAAATCCCCAGAATTCACCATCACACCGGGATCGGTATAGGCTTCGGTCAAGGGTGCATCCTGGTCGCCCCCGTCGGGAATGACCACGGTTTTAATCGGTAACTGGTTTTGGGTGGCAAAGATAAAGTCCCGCGTATCGTGGGCGGGAACCCCCATCACTGCGCCAGTGCCGTACTCATACAACACATAATCCGCGATCCAGATCGGCACATTTTCCCCCGTGAAGGGATTGACCACCATTCCCCCGGTGGGGATGCCACGTTTGGGGCGGTCTTCGGCGGTGCGGTCTTGTTCGCTGGTGTTGGCCATGTCGGCGATGAAGGCCTCTACGGCAGCAGTGCGATCGCTCGTCGTCACCTGCTGCACCAAGGGATGTTCCGGGGCCAACACCACATAGGTCACGCCATACACTGTATCGGGGCGCGTCGTGAACACCGCCACCGTCTCCGCACTGCCCACAATCGGAAATTCTAAATAGGCCCCGACGGACTTGCCGATCCAGTTTTCCTGCATCAGTTTGACGCGATCGGGCCAGCCGTCAAGCTGGTTTAAATCCTGTAACAGGGCTTCGGCGTAGTCGGTAATTTTTAAAAACCACTGGCGCAATAATTTACGCTCCACCTTCGCCCCAGAACGCCAGGAATTGCCATCCGCGTCTACCTGTTCATTGGCCAGCACGGTTTGATCGATGGGGTCCCAGTTCACCGCTGCTTCTTTTTGATAGGCCAAGCCGCTGTCGAAAAATTGCAAAAAGAGCCACTGCGTCCAGCGGTAATAATCCGGCGCACAGGTGGCCACTTCGCGCTCCCAATCGATGGAGAGGCCGAGGGCTTTCAATTGGTCGCGCATCTGGGCGATATTCTGCAACGTCCAATCCGCCGGGGGAATGCCGCGATCGATCGCCGCATTTTCCGCCGGTAAGCCAAAGGCATCCCACCCCATCGGATGCAACACCCGATAGCCCTGCATCCGCTTCAGTCGGGCGATCACATCGGTAATGACATAGTTGCGCACATGGCCCATGTGAAGATTCCCGGAGGGATAGGGAAACATGGACAGGGCGTAAAATTTGGGCTTGCTGGGGTCGGTTGATGTCTGGTCTAACCCCTGTTCAGCCCAAGACTGTTGCCATTTCGATTCGATCGCATCGGCTTGATAGCGGGATTCCACG
>CAZCWE010000270.1:0-423 GCA_964502285.1 uncultured Spirulina sp.
TCCGCTCCTGTTGTTAACAGGGTTTGCAGGGTGGCGATCGCTTCCGTTTGACGGTGTGCGGCCAAGGGCGAGAGGGTTTCGCCAAATTCAAAATTAATCCCCGGCACCAACACCCACAACGCCGCCGGACAGCCCCCATAGAGGGCCTGGGTCAACGCGAGCAGGCGTTGGGGGGTGAGGTGATGACCCATCGCGCCGCTCCCCTCCTCCGGTTCGACGGGAATCACGCGCAGCGGTTCGTTGGGCTTCTCATTACAGACGGGAAACACATCAATAAAAATAACGCGCTCCACCTCGGCGATCTCCGCTGCGAGTTCCGGGGTGAGTTGATGGCGCGATCGCACCACCACCTCCGGTAACGCCCAGGTTGCCACCGCCGCCGCCACTCCCTGCCCCACGCCATCATCACAGCGCAACGTATTG
>CAZCWE010000270.1:433-6163 GCA_964502285.1 uncultured Spirulina sp.
GCTGTCCTGGCACGCCACCACCATGAACGCGGCGAGATCCCCCAGGGTCACGAAGGATTTTTCACCGGAAATCCTGTAACCCGAACCCCACGCTGCAGCGGAGGAACCGCCACCATCGCACACCGCCAACTTGGGTGAATATGTGCAGGCCGTAGACGATTTAATCGATTCTGTCTTTCAACAGCTTGATGAATCTCTATCGGACGGGACGGCTGCGCCACCGGATACCGCCTCCTTGCTTGACCCCGTTGAAGCGGTCGAGGCAGCAGAGGCGATCGCACCCCAGCCCCGCAATTGCTCAGAATCTTTTTAGATAGAGTGCGATCGGGGGCCCTAGCTACGGCCCACTCGTGGCATAGCGCAACTGAACCACCCGCCCCTGCCGCACCCGTAACTGATACTCCATTAACCCCGCCGCAAACAAAACCCAAATCTGATCCGGCTCCGTTTGCCGCATCTCCAATTCATGCACCGGAAACCGTTCCACCAAACGCTCCACCGCCGCCACCCCCGACAAACCCACCAACTCCAGCCCCGCGAAAAAATGCGCCTCCCCCGTCCCCACCCCATGGTCTGTACCCGACCCATGGGCACAGGTAAACGTCGTACCCGCCGCAAAAAACATCGCCGCCTCTCGCACCGCCACCCGCGTATTTGCATTCGCCTCCACCTCATACATCGGATGCGCATCGGCATAACACACCGACATCGGACTCAGCGCCGCAACCCTCAGCCCAGGGAACAACAGCAGACTTCCCATAGTCGCAGTCCACAATCCTCGCTGTAAGCCTTGACAACTCATACCCTTCTCTCCCGAAATGAGCTTCTAAATCTAGAACACAAACCCAGGAACGCTGTCATTACATTCATCTTAGGCAAGCATATCCTGAGGCAGACTCGCCTTACAACATGATATTCAACAATCCTGTCCCATCGAAACCGAATCAAGTCCACTCGATACTCAAAACAAAAAAAATCATTAAAACTGTGGCTAAACTTTGCAAAAGTCTTTCATAGTATTTTGCAGTCTTATATCATAACCGTAGTTATTTTGTATTGAGTTAAGCCTCACGTATATCAGATCAAATGGGTGTTGTCAGCAGTTCAAAACCACGTTTAGAAAAACGCCGAAAATCATGATCAAATCTCGTTCTTTTTTCCGGACTCTTTTGCTCGGTTTTATGAGCTTTACCCTGATGATTGCCTGTCAATCTCAACCGGACACCAGCACCGACTCAACCCCAGAAACAACATCCAGTGGTCTCAAAGTAGCAATGGTTTTGACGGGATCTCATGAAGACGAAAGCTGGAGCCAGGGAGGGTATGAAGGGTTAATGAAAATCAAAGAGGAATATAGTGCAGAAGTAGACTTTACGGACTATGTGAGTGATGAAGATGCCGAAGCCGTGCTTCGTCAATATGCAGACCAAGATTATGACTTGATTATTGCCCATAGTGGTTCTTTTGTTGAGCCATCGGAAATCGTAGCCAGCGAATTTCCTCGTACTAAGTTCGCCGTGGTCACAACCTATGGCGGCAACAATAAAAACTTAGGAGCAGTTGCCTTTCGATCCGGCGAAGTGGGGTACTTAACCGGTGCTCTAGCCGCCTTAAGCACAACTACCCAAAAAGTTGGCTATATTGTCGGCAACGACTATCCCGTTTATCAAGAAGAAGAAACATTATTTCGCCGGGGCGTGACCGAAACCGATGCAGATGTTGAAGTCTTTACTGAATTTTTAGGGACATGGACAGAGGGTGAAGTTGCGATCGATGTTGTGCGAAATATGTTAGACCAAGGTGTTGATGTAATTGCCATTAACGCAGATGAGGCAGGAATTGCAGCGATTGAGGTTTTAACTGAGCACCCAGAGGTTAAAATCATTGGCTGGACTAATGATCAATATGAACTCGCACCCGATCAAATTCTGACCAGTGTGTTACAAGATATTCCGTCTCTTGTTCTCAATTCAGCTACGCTGATGCAGCAAGGTCGTTGGGAAGGTAAACTGTACAAGTTTGGCTTACAAGAAAAAATCTATGATTTTGCCCCATTTCGTGATTCAGTCTCCCCTGAGATAGAAAATGAGTTTAATCAATTAAAAGCGCAAGTCGTCAGCGGTGAAATTGATATCTCGCCGTAGAGTATGTTGGGAGCATCTACTTCATGCACAATCCCATCACTGTTTCCCTCATCCCCAGCCCTCCCCCCTTCGACTTCGCTCAGGGCAAGCCTTCGACTTCGCTCAGGGCAAGCCTTCGACTTCGCTCAGGGCAAGCCTTCGGCAAGCTCAGGGCAAGCCTTCGGCAAGCTCAGGGCAAGCCTTCGGCAAGCTCAGGGCATCGCTTCTCCCGTGGGAGAAGGGAGCGAAACGCCCTCTTCTGTGGGAGAGGGTTGGCGGTAGACGCGAAGCAGTTTCTCGTAGCGTGGGGCTGCACAAACTAGATGATCCTTGCAGCTTTAATTATGCTGGTAAATAATGATTTTAAATTCTTACTAGCATAATTTGCTTGCATTTAATATCTCTGTAGACTGCATCACTGTATATTAATTCTACGCCGCCCGTAACCTGTGTATCTTATGTATTCGATATTAAGCAATGTTCAAAAATAAAAAAAGTCAAAGCAATCCCAAACGTAAGCATAATTCATTGATCACTCGGCTACGTCTGGGGTTTATTTTGATAGGGTTTTCCAGTGTGATGCTCGCAGGTGGGATTCAGATTTACCTGAGTTGGCAACAGCACATTGCTCAGATTAAAGAGTTACAACAGGAACGGGTGAATAGTGCGGCAGAATCAATCAATTTGTACCTTGATGATCTGCAACGAAAGTTGGGATATTTGGCACGGGTGCAAGGGTTAGTGGATATGGATCAGGAGGTGCAGCAAAAATTATTATTTGGTTTAACACAGCATAATGATGCATATGAATATGTTGCGATCGCTGACCAAACCGGTACTATTTTAACCTCGGTCTCTCCCTATGAAACCATCAACTTAGAATCCATTGCAGATACACCCCTGTTTAATCGGGCCTTCAAGCAGAAGGAAGATTACACATCCCAGGTGAGTCTCCATCCCCAAACGTTGCTACCGATGACAACTCTTGGTGTCCCCATCCGAGATGCCCAAAATAATGTGGCAGGGGTATTGATTGCGGATATTAATCTTTCGTTTTTATGGTTTATTTTGTCTCAAATTAATGTAGGACAGTCTGGTTATATTTATATTGTTGATAATGACCAAAACCTGATTGCAAGAACAGGAGTTAGTATTGAAAACTTTAAGATTCAACCTCTTGATAATGAAGAATTATTTTCGAGAATTGAATCATCGGATCAAGAGAATAATTTATTTGCTTATCAAGGACTCAATGCCCAGTCTGTATTAGGTGATGCCACACGGATTACCAGTACGAGCTGGTATGTGGTTGTTGAACTGCCGATCGCAGAGGTCTATCAACCGCTGCGTAATTCTATTGGTGTTGGAGGAGTTGTTTTATTAGTGGTCACTCTGATCGGCGGTGTGACGGGATTCCTGATTGCACGGTCTATTGTTTCACCCTTACGAAAATTAACTAATGCTGCGATCGCAATTAGTGCCGGTAATATTAATACCACCGTACAGGTTAACGCGAAAAATGAATTAGGCGTTCTCGCTCAGGCGTTTAATCAAATGATTCAACAAGTGCAAGACCTTTTGAAAGTTGCAGAATCAGAGCGTAAAAATGCCGAGCAAGCTTTACATAATTTTCAACAGGCTCAAAGTCAATTAATCCAAAGCGAAAAGATGTCTAGTCTAGGGCAACTGGTGGCAGGGGTTGCCCATGAAATTAACAATCCGGTGAATTTTATCTACGGCAATTTAGTTCACGCGCAAGGCTATACTGATGACTTGCTGGATCTGGTTGCCCTCTATCAAGAGCATTACCCTAGCCAAGATTCTGAAATTGACGATCGCATCGAGGAAATTGATCTTGAGTTTCTGCAAGAAGATTTACCTAAGATGTTTAACTCGATGAAGATTGGCGCTAATCGGATTCGGGATATTGTGTTGTCGTTACGCAATTTTTCTCGTTTAGATGAAGCGGATCTCAAAGAAGTTAATCTCCATGAAGGGATTGATAATACGCTCTTAATTCTCAACAATCGACTCAAAGCAAAGCCGACACGCCCCGAAATCAAGGTGATCAAAAACTACGGTGATTTGCCACTTGTGGAATGTTATGTAGGGCAAGTCAATCAGGTGTTTATGAATTTTTTGGCGAATGCAATTGATGCCATTGAAGAGCATGATCAAGATCGCACATCTGATGAAATCACTGCACATCCCGGTCATGTGACGATCACCACACAGTGCGAAGCAGACGAAACAGTGACGATCGCGATCGCAGATACGGGCAAAGGGATGACCCCTGAAACACGCCAAAAACTCTTTACGCCGTTCTTCACCACCAAACCCATCGGCAAAGGAACCGGATTAGGGCTGTCTATTAGTTACCAAATCATTGTTGATAAACATGCAGGAAAAATTATCTGCGAGTCCGAATTAGGTGCAGGCACGACGTTTTTAATTACATTACCCGTACACCTTCAAAAAGTGAGCCATTGAACATAACTCAATGATTACGATTCTAAATTAACGAACAACAAAATCTTCAGCCCAGGCTGCTACAGAAACTGGGAGGCTCCCTAATCGGATGCTCCTGACATCAACGATAGCTATCCCATTCAATTTATGGACAGGCAAGGGGCTTAAGTCCCTTGTGAATGGGGATATTAACGTTTCAACTGCTTGTATGCCCTAAATTTGTCGGGGATTGCAGTGGCGGGTTGAAGCCTGTTGTGGGTGGGATGGTGTGGGGATTTAGAAAAAGTCGAAGGGGTCGCGGCGGGAAGGTTGCATATCAATTTCGCATTGGAGGGCATCGGCTTCGGTTTCGCAGGCGTAGATGGCGAGGCATTTGGGCAACCGATTGAAGATGCGCAGTTGATAGCCGGCATCACGGGCGACGCTGCCGAAATGATTGACGATGCGATATTGTTCGAGGGAGTCGAGCTGCGACCATTGGAAGCGGTTGACGATCAGTTCGATGCGTTTTTCGTTGGGCAGAATGAACCAGTCTTCAACGAGGGTTTGGCGATCGCCGAGGAGTTGTTCGCTGGCCCACCAGAGGCTGGGATGGGGCATCCGTTGCTGGGAGACCATGCGAGCGGTGTAGATGCCCTGCTCGGCCAGGGCTTTGGGGTCTTCGGTGGCGAGGAGTTTTTCGTCGAGGGTGCAGGCGGTGACGGAGACGGTGAAGAAGTCGCCGATAATCGCGCCGGTTTCGGTGATCGCGTCGGTGGGGGTCGCGTCCGCAACTACGCTAGAAGGTTCGGGATCGGGGGGAGCGGTTTGGGCCCAAACTCTGCCCAGGTCAAGACTGGGAAGCAACAGAGCCAACATCAACGCGAAATGAGAGGTATTCATACAGATTGTGGGGGGATGGGTGCTGACCAGCGCAGCGATCGCCCTCGGTCATTATGCATCTTAAGCTGATCAATGATGATCATGAAGACTTTATTTTGACGCTAAAAAGTTCCCGCCCTCCACACTCCCCCTTGATCCTTCGTTGTTAAAACGCCATGGTGAAACCCCTGACCGATGCCGGGGTGACGTTGCCGGAGGGTTTCTAACTGGGGGTATCACCGTCGATCATGCAGATTCAGACTTATTCCCATTTAGT
>CAZCWE010000271.1:0-6135 GCA_964502285.1 uncultured Spirulina sp.
ATCTACATCCGGCTCAACTCAAGGATCAAGTCACGAGTCCGGGCGGCACGACGATCGCCGGGGTGGCGACACTGGAAGAACAGGGGTTTCGCTCAGCGGTGATCAAAGCGGTGCAGGCGGCCTATGGGCGATCGCGAGAGTTGGGTCAATCGGGTTGAATGGTCTGGGCAAAGGCGCGGTAATCTTGGCCGATGTCGGCGCGATCGCCAAGCACCAGGCCCCGCCATTCCAGCCAAGCATGACTTTCCATCTGGCCCTGATGGCGACGCATCCCAATCCGTAAGTCCGCCGCCACGCCATACCAACGCAACCCGTAGGCCAGAGTCAGCGATCGCCGCAAACAATTGCTCCAGGGCCGACTGTAGCGATCCGCTAGGGTCACCATGGCCGCCAAGCGTTTAACCTCCAGGGGCGATAGGCGCGGTGCGCTCCGATGCGGATCAGGCGAGACGCAGCGCAAACAATGCTGTGTCCGCCGTAACCCCAACCCCTGCACCAACACCGCCACCACCGGCAACAACGCCATCGCCCCGATCCACCAGCCCCAATCCTGCCGCGACAACCGCTGCGCCGTCTGCCATTTTTGCCGCCACCCCATCTCACAGCACCGCTCGAAACGCCTGGGTACGGAGATCAATCCCCGTAATCGCGGTACCCACCACCACCGCATCGGCTCCCTCGTCCAAGGCTTGGCGTACCATCTCCGGGGTCGCAATGCCGCCTTCGCAAATGGTGAAGGTGTCGAGTTCTTGGGCGATACGACGGAGGAGATCCCAGGCGGGCGGGGTTTGGGTGGCGGTGCTTGCGGTGTAGCCGTAGAGGGTGGTGCCGACGATATCTGCCCCGGCGGCGATCGCTGCGGCTGCACTGGCAAAATCATCCACATCCGCCATCACCAAGCGATCGCGCCCGTGAATGGCAGAGATTAACTCAGCCACCGTCACCCCGTCGGGGCGATCGCGTAACGTCGCATCAATCGCCACAATATCCGCCCCCGCCTCAATCACAGCGATCGCATCCTCCAAACGCGGCGTAATATACACCGCACAGCCAGGGATCACCTGCTTCCACAGCCCAATAATCGGAATCTGCGGTAAGGCATGGCGCACCGCTTGGATATGAGCGGGACTATCAATGCGCACCGCCACAGTCCCTTGATGCACCGTCGCCTGTGCGATCGCCGCAATCATTTCCGGCGCGTGGAGGGGCGAATCTGCCGGGGCTTGGCACGAGACAATTAACTGATCACGAAGGCTAGAAAGCATGGTGCTATCGTAGAGAATACCATCGACAGCATAATCCACAATGGTAACCCTCAGCCTCGAAGAAATCGAACAATTCCGCACCCAACTCGATCGGTATCCGCCCGCCCTCAAAGCCCTCGCCGAAATTGAAGACTGCGAAGGCAACCTCGAAGATGCCACCATCTCCCTCGCCATCCGAGCCGGACAGCAACCCCAAGAAGACAACGCCGCTTGGCTAGCTGGCCTCGCCAAACGGTGTCGCGCCGTGATTTGCCAAGACATTCCCCGCCAAAACCTCGCCGCAGGTGCGATCGACAAAACGATCATCGCCGTCGCCAGTTCCGACCTGATTCCGCCTTCCTTAGCCACACCCGTCATTTTGTATGTGCTAAAAACAGGATTAGAGGACTTTTGCCGACCCCTAGAAACCCCCTCTTAACCGCTCAAAATCCCTGGTTTTCGCAGTGAATCACACAGGGACGGTGAATTTAAAAACTATGGTGCAACGTTTCCCCCCCCCCATCTCCAAGACCATCATGCTCGGTCTATGTCTCGCTATTGGTCTATCAAGCTGTGGCGAAAGTAAAGTTGTGCAATGCAATAAACTGATGCTGGAAATCAGTAAATTAGAATCCATTGATCAAAACTTCTATGAGCAGATGAAAAACTCTGAGTCGTTTGAACAGGCTCAGAGTTTTGACGAATTCAAGCAAGCGGCTCAGGAAATGTCCACTGCCTTTGGCAAAATTGCCGAAGATATCACCCTCTATATCGAAGCGATTCAAGCGGTGAAGGTGGCCGATCAAGAACTGCAAACCTTCCAAGAAACCTACGTAGAGCAGGGCGGGCATCACCGTGATTTAATCCAAGACGCATCGGGGGTTTTAAATGAAGTCAGTCAACTGAATTTAGATGCGGAAGGTCGGATTAAACTGGATCAACTGGCCACTGCCATCGATCAATTTTCCGTTGAAGTGGAGCGATCGAGCTTGACCGTATCGGAAACTATCGGCACATTACAAACCTATTGCGGTGTGGAACCCATGCCAGCCGCCACAGAACCAGAATCGGCTCCTGAAGCTGCTCCCGATCCGCCGCCCCAATAAACCATTGGGGATGATTGCGGTATATTGCAGCGATCGCATACCACCAGAATCCCCCCAGGATTCGCTCCCAACCCTATTTTTTCCCCTGGATCAGATGCACCGATGACCCTGACTCCTTTGCCCCTTCAACCCATCACCCCCGCAGCCTTCGCCCCCTTCGGCCAACATATTCTCCCCACGGCGGACGGCAAACCCTACGATCGCACCGATGCCCAACTCGAACTCAGCCAAGGCATCCCCCGGTTCTACATCATGCACCTCAGCCAACGGGGGCGACAATTTCACCGCATGACTCACCATCAACGCTGCACCCAATGCCTCGGCTCCCTCCACGGCCAGCCCTGGCTCTTAGCCGTCGCTCCCCCCGCTCCCCAGCCCGATCCCCAGGCCATCCGCGCCTTTCACATTCCGGGAGATTGTTTTGTGAAACTGGATCAGGGAACCTGGCACGCGGGGCCCTATTTTGAAGCGGCTGCCGTGGATTTTTACAACCTAGAACTCAGCGACACCAACATCACCGATCACATCACCTACGATCTGCAAGCACAGCATGGCATGACCTTTGAACTTGTCGAGGCCGCCCGGTGAACTGACGGCACGGACTCAGGCTCGATCGGTTGAACTGAAGCAGCGAAACCCAGCAGCAATCGGCTTTTGGGTTTCGCTGCGTCTTCATATCAGGCGTGTCGGGGTTTAGGCTTCGATTTTGACCTTGGTTTTATAAAACGCCACGTATCCTTCGATCGCCTTTGCCCGCTCCGTTGTCGTGGCGGGGTAGTACCAGGCGGCATCTTTGATCTCGGTGCCGTTGACGGCCACGTTGTAATAGCTGGCTTGGCCTTTCCAGGGACAAGAGGTGTGGGTTGTGCTCGGCGTGAAATAGTCCGAGTTCAATGCATCGGGGGGGAAGTAGTAATTGCCTTCGACTTGTTCGCAGCGATCGCTGCTTGCGAGGACAACACCATCAAGGACTGCTTTGGGCATGGGTTTACAAAAAGTAACAAAACTATACTAATTGTAGGGATAAACGGGCTAAAAATGCCAATAATCGCACTGCATCAATTGGCACTGATCCCCGATATTTTTAGATAAATTTAAGCTTGTCTATTGCAACAAATTTTCGCTAGCCGATCCCTAAAATACGATGTAGCATGATCCCAAAGACTTTAATAAATCTGTTTAATCATGCTCAATACAACCGACGAGACATTTGATCGCCATGTTCTCGCTGCCCATAACCCTGTCATGGTTTACTTTTGGGCTCCTTGGTGTAAGCTTTGCCACTTAGTCGAGCCGACGCTGTTGAAAACCCAAGGAGAGTACCCGGTTCCCCTGCAAATTGTGCGCGTTAATGCCGATGACAATTTTAAGCTCACCGCAACATATCGCCTCAAAATTTTACCAACCCTCTTATTGTTCGCTCAAGGTGAGTTGATCTATCGCCTCGAAGGGTTTCCGGGGCGAGATGAACTCTATCGGAGCCTGAGCCAGGCCAGTCTTCAACTGCTCACGCCTTCGCTCTAACCGTCGCGGTGAGCAACACCCCAAAATGAATCGTGACCTACCCTTTTTGGCCGGGGCAATCAGTCTAAAACTGATTGCCTTCTTTGATGGTGCGGTGATGGTGCGGTGATGGTGCGATCGCCCTCCCCCGCCCCCCAGCCGCACAGTCAACGCTCCAAATTCCTATCGCAGACGTTAACACATCTTTAAATAACGCCATGTGTCACAATTGGTAGCGGTATTCTGCAACAAGGATAAGCAACTAGCATTTGTGATGGAATCATTCCTCTACGACTACGCTTGGTTAATCCCCGTGTTGCCCCTCTTCGGTGCAGCATTGGTGGGAATCGGCCTCATCTCAGTCAACAACGTAACCAATAAACTTCGCCAAACTAACGCGGTAGTCATCCTCCTCCTGATCGGGGTAGCGATGACCATGTCCTTCGCGTTGCTTTGGAGCCAAATTCAAGGCCATGCCCCCTACACCCAAAGTTTTGAATGGGCCGCCGCTGGTAGTTTTCGGCTCACCATGGGGTACATCATCGATCCACTGACCTCGGTTATGTTAGCGATCGTCACCAGTGTTGCCCTCTTGGTAATGATCTACACCGACGGCTACATGGCCCATGATCCCGGCTATGTCCGGTTTTATGCCTACCTGAGTATATTTAGTGCCTCAATGTTGGGTCTGGTGATCAGCCCTAACCTTGTGCAAGTCTATATTTTCTGGGAATTGGTGGGGATGTGCTCCTACCTGCTAATCGGCTTTTGGTACGATCGCAAAGCCGCCGCCGATGCCTGCCAAAAAGCCTTCGTCACCAACCGCGTCGGTGACTTTGGCCTCCTCCTCGGCATGCTCGGCCTCTATTGGGCCACCGGCAGCTTTGAATTTGCCGTCATCGGTGAACGCCTAGAGGAACTCGTTTCTTCCGGTGCATTAGCCGGAGGCTTAGCCGCCTTCTTTGGCATCTTGGTCTTCCTGGGCCCCGTGGCCAAATCCGCCCAATTCCCCCTCCATGTGTGGCTACCGGACGCGATGGAAGGCCCCACCCCCATTTCCGCCCTGATCCACGCTGCCACCATGGTGGCGGCGGGTGTGTTCTTGATTGCGCGGATGTACCCCGTGTTTGAACCCTTTCCCCTGGTGATGAATGTGATTGCCTGGACGGGAGCCCTTACGGCCTTCCTCGGCGCATCCATCGCCCTCACCCAAAACGACATCAAAAAAGGCCTCGCCTATTCCACCATTTCCCAACTGGGCTACATGGTGATGGCCATGGGCTGCGGTGCCTATTCCGCCGGGCTCTTTCACCTGATGACCCATGCCTATTTCAAAGCCATGCTCTTCCTCTGCTCTGGGTCGGTGATCCATGGCATGGAAGCCGTGGTGGGTCATAACACGGTGTTGGCTCAGGATATGCGCCTCATGGGGGGCTTGCGGAAATATATGCCCATTACCGCCACCACCTTCTTGGTGGGTAACTTGGCGATCTGTGGGATTCCGCCCTTTGCCGGGTTCTGGTCAAAAGACGAGATTCTCGGTTTGGCCTTTGGGGCCAATCCAGCCCTCTGGCTGGTGGGTTGGCTCACAGCGGGGATCACAGCGTTCTATATGTTCCGGATGTATTTCCTCACCTTTGAGGGAGAATTCCGAGGCACGGATACCGCGATTCAAGGTGAATTGCTGGCCGCAGCCGGTATGGACGCAGGTGCAGGCAGTGATGATCATGGCGATCACCATGATTCCAAACCCCACGAATCGCCTTGGACGATGACGCTACCTCTGGCGATTTTGGCGATTCCCTCGGTGCTGATCGGTTTTGCGGGGATGCCCTGGAACAATCGCTTTGAACATTTGGTTCACGCTCCGGGTGAAGTCCTCGCAGCGGTGGCCGAGTTTGACCAAACGGAGTTCCTGATTATGGCGGGTTCTTCAGTGGGGATCGGCCTGATTGGGATTGCGATCGCAGGCTTGATGTATCGCCAAAAAGCCATCGATCCAAAGGCGATCGCCGAGAAGATTCAACCCCTTTATCAGTTCTCCCTCAACAAGTGGTACTTTGATGAACTCTACGATCGCGTCTTCGTCGTCGGCACTCGTCGCATTGCGCGGCAAATGCTCGAAATTGACTATCGCGTCGTCGATGGAGCCGTCAACTTCACCGGACTCGTCACCGTTGTGACCGGTCAAGGGTTGAAATACTTTGAAAACGGTCGCGTCCAATTCTACGCCCTGATTATTTTCGCGGCGGTATTAGGGTTTGTCGTGGTCTCTAGTCTCT
>CAZCWE010000272.1:0-6106 GCA_964502285.1 uncultured Spirulina sp.
CTGAGCGGAGTCGAAGCCCGGCCGCTTACCCTTCGACTCCGCTCAGGGTGCGCTGCTTAGAATGTCCTAACACACTTGTCTACTGCTATATGAGCCTGGGGTTTCAACCCTAGGTGGGGCAGCGATCCCAACGTTAAACGCATGAGGGAAACTCGGTGTCTACACCTGATCTGGATTTTGCTTTCTGTGGATGAAACCACTCTGTCAACGGCATCGTGCCCCTAGCAGCCCTCTTCATCCGCCAAGAACTTAAGTTCTTGGCTCATAGCTCAAACCCGTTAAAACGGGTTCTGGAATTTTCGGTCGCAGTGGGCTTTAGCCTACTTTTGCTATGAGCCTGGGGTTTCAACCCCAGGTGGGGCAGCGATCCCTTTCTGTGGATGAAACCACCCTGCCAACGGCATTGTGCCCTAGGAGCAGCTTGTGCCAATTGGGCGCGGGGGCGATCGCCTTTCCGCCCGATCCAGAGCAGGGCTACCATAGGGAAAGGTTTATGTGGTGATGAGGATCATGCTGGGTCAAGTTTTGGATGGTCGCTATCAAGTCAAGCAGGCGCTCGGTGCGGGAGGCTTCGGCCAAACCTACCTTGCCCACGATCTCCGTCGTCCGGGGCAACCCCTCTGCGTCGTCAAACATCTCCGCCCCGCCACTAGCGACCCTCAGGTGCTCCCCACCGCCCGCCGCCTCTTCCAGCGGGAAGCCGAAACCCTCGAACAGTTGGGCAACCATGAGCAGATTCCGCGCCTGTTGGCCTACTTCGAGGAAGGGCAAGAATTTTATCTCGTGCAGGACTACATTGATGGGCTGCCGATCACCGGGGAATTAGTCGAAGGGCAGCCCTGGCCGGAGGCGGAGGTGTGGCATTTGCTGCGGGACGGCTTGACGGTGTTGGAGTTTGTCCACAGCCAAGGGGTTGTCCATCGGGATATCAAACCGGATAATATTTTGCGCCAACGGAGCGATCGCCGCCTGATCTTGGTGGATTTTGGTGCGGTGAAACAGATTCAACTGCAAAGTACCTTTTTCCCCAGTCAACTGGCCTCCCAAACCATCGCCATCGGCACACCGGGCTACATGGCCAGCGAACAAGCCCACGGCCGCCCCTATTTTTGCAGCGATATCTATGGGCTAGGGGTGATTGCGATCCAGGCGATCGCAGGCGTTGCCCCGATCCACTTTACCTACAACCACGACACCAACGAAATCGACTGGGAGCGGCACGCTTGCAGCGGGGAACTGGCGGCGATCCTGACGAAAATGACGAAATATTATTGGCGCGATCGCTACCAAACCGCTGCCGAAGTCCTCGCCGCATTGCCCCAAATCACCCCCGCCCCTGTCGCTGCACCGTCCTTCCCTCCACCCGTTGCCCCGGCTCCCCTGCCCGCGCCCAATCCTTCCACCCCGCCGCCCTCTCCCCTCTCCGTCGCCGCCACCTATGCCGTGGCTCCGGTGCATCCCACCCCGCCCCCCGCAACCGTTGCGCCCGCCCCTGCGCCTGCGCCTGTCGTGCCGCAGCGGAGCGGCTGGGGACGCGGCGCTTTGATTGGGGCGTTTGTGTTGGTGTCGATGGGGGTTGGGGCCATGGTGGGGCTGCGATCGCTCCCGCAGGATGGGCCCGGCCTGTTTAGTAATGTGGGGGATTGGATGGATGGCGATGCGGAACGGTGCGCCGTGATTAATGTGCGCTCTTCGTCAGCGTTACGAGTCCGAGAAGAGCCAAGCACCGAAAGCGAAGTCCTCGCCGGGATTGGCCTCAATACGGAAGTGGTGCTCACGGGCAAGACTGATGGTGCTTGGCGCGAGATCAAAGATCCCAAGGGCTGGGTGCATGGCGACTATCTCCGTTGTGATGGTGACGCAAACCTCACCGCCGAACCCACGCCTGAACCGTCGCCCTCACCCACGCCGTCCCCCTCGTTGGAGGTGAGCGATCGCCTCTTGCTTGATCTCGCCCTTCGCAGCCTCGAAGCTGGCAATTTTGATGCTGCCCTCGAACAAGTCCAAGACATGGCCACCAGCAGCCCTCTTTATCAAGATGCCCAAGCCAGTCTCGACCAATGGCGCGAACTCGAAGCCCAATATCGCCAACTCAAAACCGATCTCAATGCCGGGAATTGGGAGGAAATTCTAGACACCGTTGAGCAACAGGGCGCAATCCAAAACGACTATTGGCAACAACAGTTCCGCGAATTAGCCGCCCAAGCCCAACGGATGCGCACCGCCGAACAACAGCAGCAATCCCAGCCCAACGAATCCCCCCCCGACGCGGAGCTTTAGGCGCGATCGCCCCCCCTAATTGATCTAATTAATCGTCCGTTCCAACGCCGATAGATTAGGAATGATCAACAGATCATTTTCCCGACGGATTAGGTTTTTCTTCTCTAACTTCGTGAGCACACGGGTCACGGTTTCCCGTGCGAGGCCGCTGAGGCTGCTCAGTTCCCGGTGGGGCAGGTTGGGAATCGCGAGGCCTTCTTTATTCTCTTGGCCTTGACCTTCGGCTAAAAACAGGATCGTGTCCGCCACCCGTGACACACTATCCGCTTCCCGGAGACGGAGGCGGCGGTTGACTTGGCGGAGGCGGGTGGCCATCAGTTGCGCGAGGCGCACCCCGGCCATGGGTTCCGATTGAATTAAATCCACAAAATCTTGGGCCGGAACACTGCTGATCGTCGTGGAGGTGAGGGTGATCACGTCCGTAGAGCGGGGCACTTCTTCGAGGGCTGCCATTTCCCCGAACAATTCCCCTTTGCCGATGATGTTGAGGGTGACTTCTTTGCCGTCGAGGTTGTAGGTGCGGATTTTGACCCAGCCATCGACGATGAAATAGACCGAACCGCCCCAGTCATTTTCCAGCAAGATGACCTGGTTCGAGGGGTGAGTCCGCGTCACCACATGGCAGGTGGCTTTATTGAGGGCATCCTCCGGTAGACCCGCAAAAAACGGCACTGTTTTGATCAGCTTGGTAATGTCGGCGTCTTGTTCGCGGGGATTGAATCGATCATCCATGAGGCAAGGGGAAGGTCTAACGTCGGTTCGGGAGGGCAATGAGACTCGATTCTAGCCAAAGACCACACAAGTCTAGGGGCTTGTGTGTGAAAGGGGGATGATTCTGGCTATTTTTGTGGCAATGTCGCTGTATTAGTATGAGGAAAGGGTAGCATGGAAGGCGACCCGTTGCACTGACGGAATTGAGGGGCTGACCGTGACCATTTCCCAACGCGAAATCCAAGCTCTGATTGCGGAGATTGATGAGGTGCTGACCGCAACAGAGGCTGCATCGACGGGGGCTGGGGCGGTGGCCGTGACCCAGCGGGATCTCTTGGAAAAAATTCGCTGGGTGTTGGGAGATTGGGGCCGCACGGTGGAGGTGACCCCGTTGGCGAATCCATCGCTGCCGCCGGAAGACCAAACGACGGCGGATGCGATCGCTCAATCCGTGATCGCCCAAATGAATGTGCAGCGATCGCAATGGCTCCAGCCGTTGCAATTAGAACTCGAAACCCTGCGCCAGCAGCGGGAATCCTTGGTGCAAGAGATTCGCCACATGGAGACCCACCAACGCCAACTGACCACGAATTTTCTCAACGCGCTCTTGAACCGCTGTAGTGATGGGTTGCGGCAGGAGTTGGCCCAGGCGGTGGATCGGTTGCAGGGTCAGTTTGTCCAAGCCCTGCCGGGAGCCGGGGAAGCGGCCCTGCCGATGCAGCAGTTGGAATGGTTGGAGCAGTTGCGATCGCTCCAAGGTCAATCGGATCAACTCTTCCGCAGCCTTGATAGCACCTTTCAACAGGTGTTTAGCAGCCTCGAACAAGACCTCAAAGGCTATCAAAAATCCCTCCTCCAAGGCATCGAAAACATCCACGCCCTAGGGCAATATAGCGAAGCCCTCTTCCACCAACAGCACACCCAAGACCTCTCCTACAGCCAACTCTCCCACGGCGACACCCTCCAGCCCTTCCCCGCCGTGGACGCGCCCCCCAGTGAAGGGGATGCGATCGCGCTCTTGTTTGATGATTTTGCCGACCCCTCTGCGCCTCAGGTGCAGGCGATCCCCTTACCCGATGATCCGGCCCCGGTGCGATCGCCCCAAAATCCCACGCCCCCGGATACCGATTGGGAAGACTGGGATGAGCATCTGTTTAATTCCGATCAGTTCACCACGCCCCCCACGGCCCCGGCCGATCCGCCGCTGGTGCTCACGGTGTCAGAACAGGAACTCATGACCTCCCCGGCAACTGAGTCGGATGCCGAGCTGTTCCCCTCACCCGTGGCGGATGCGGAACTGTTCGGCGGGCTGCATGATCCGGCTACGGAGCCGCCCGCCCCGTCGATTTGGCTACCGGTCGATCCTGATGCGATCGCCGCCACCGTCGAAACAATCCTCTTTGAAGACTACGCCCCCGTCGAAGCAGACAACCGCCCCGACCTCGACGCTATCCCAGAGGAAACCGCCGAGATTCCCACCCTCGAAGATACGATCGCCTCTCTCAATGAACTGCTCGCACAAGTCTCCGACCAGATTGCCCATACCCCCATTGAAGAAGAGGAAACAGAAACCGGCTATCACATCACCCCAGGGGAAACCCTCTTAGAAACCGCCGAAATCAGCGCCCAAAACCGCAAGGATATTGAAGAGGCCCTCTCGCCGGAAACCTTGCAGCAGTTGAGTGATGATCTGATGCGGTTTGAAACGGGCGAACAGTCGGAGGCAACGGCAACGCCTGCCGCTGTGACGGCCGCACCGGAACAGACCCCTACCTCAACACCCGAACCCCCAACTGAGGCGATCGCACCCACAGACCCCGAACCGATCGAGGCCGCCGCTGAAACCGAAACGCCGCCCGCTTCCCCCTCAAAATTCGTCACGCCTGCCCCAGCCGAGGTCGAGCCGGAACCCATCGCCACCGTAGATCAGCCACCAGACGAGCCAGAACCCACCGCCCAGATGCTGGATGATTTGGGCATTGATGCGATCGCCTCTCTCACAGATTTAATGATCGATGACGCACCCGACATCGATCCGTTTGTTGTGCGCGAAACCCCCGAACCAGAAGCATCACCGGCCCGTGAATCCGTGGAGAGCGATCGCGAGGCAGAACCCGAACCAAATCCCGATCCTGCGATCGAAGCGGAATCTGTTGAAAGCGATCCTACTCCTGAAGACGAAGAACCCGAACCGATTTCTGAGCCTGCGATCGCAGCAGAATCCGTCACACGCAATCCCGCTCCGGAAGAGGGCGCAACAGAACCCAGACCAGAACCGCCAACCGCATCCCCTGCACCGGAGACCGAACCGGGGGCCTCTCCCGTCGTGCGGCTGCAACCCATTGCCCGTCCTACCGAGCCCCCAACCCGTCACGAGTCTAGACGATTCCCCCGCCGCCGAACTCGCCGCCATTCCTCAGCAAGATGTGCTCAAATCCTTAGAAGATATTATTTGGATGGAAGACCTAGAGCTAGACGATGGGGATGATTTTGTTGATCCCTGGACACCGGCGAACAATGGCCAACCCGCATCGAATTCCAACACATCGCCCGGATGAACAACAGTGAACGCCCCCGCATCGGTGGCACAGGAACATGGTATTTGGGGCTTGCGATTGATGCGCAGGGCTTAACGGCGGCATTGTGGCAACCGGGGACGAATGCAGCCCACCCGTTGCGGTGGCAGGAACAGGGCGAAACTCAGACCCATTTGCCCGTTTGTGCGCAATTTTTCACGAAAACCACCGCCGAATCCGGGGCGCAATTGGTCTTACGAGTGGGGCGAGAGGCGATCGCCACAACCGCCACGACGCAACATATTTTCCTCGAACAATTTCACACCTATCTCCAACGGGCGATGCCTTTTTACAGCCGCAAACGACGGCAATGGTTGCCGAAGGTGTATGTGACAGGGGGCAAACAAATGCCGCTCCATTGGTTACAGCGGGCGTTGCAGCAGTTGTTACGGCAATTGATCCCGCAGACGGTGCGATCGCCCCTGATCGCCGCCGGACTGCCCCCCCATCAATTTTTACAAGCGATGCAAAACCTCGCCGGAGTGGTGGTGACTCAGCCGCTGGCCTGGGGGGATGCCTATCGGTTTAATTGGCGCGAG
>CAZCWE010000273.1:0-6075 GCA_964502285.1 uncultured Spirulina sp.
ACCCAGCGCACCCTGAGCAACCCAGCGCACCCTGAGCGAAGTCGAAGGGTAAGCGGCCGGGCTTCGACTTCGCTCAGCCCTCGGGTATTTTTTTTGACGACCTTCAGCCCTCGGTTGTTTTTTTCGACGACTCAGCCCTCGGTTATCTTTCAGGAGCGCGATCGCGCCCAGTCGGTTAACTTCCAGATTGACCCCAGCAGCACACTAGACACCAACGCCCCTAGATTCCACTTGACGCTATTTTTAACCAGGGCGAGGCGGCGTTGTCTGAGGGTAGCTACGCCCTGGGCTTCGGCAGCGGCGGCCATTTGTTCAACGGATTCGCGCAGTTGAGCTTTCAGCGGGTCGATCTGCTCTGGGTCTTCGATGGTAATGCTGCGGCCTTGGCTGTCGAGTTGTTGAATCACTTGGGCCATGGCTTCGGGGGTGTTGGCGTTGTCGATCGCGGCTTGAATTTGGGTGATTTCGGTGGCTTGCTGTTCGAGGCGGGTTTGAATTTCGGTGCTGGTTTGGCGGTTGAGGCGAATGGTGTTGAGGAGGCCAAGGGGAATCATTAAAAAGATCACGAGTGCCGCCACCAAACTCAGCCAGGACAGACTTTTTAACACAATCGGTTCCCAGCGCGATCGCGCTCGTTTCCCGCCCCAAAAGATCAACACCGCCCCCACCAAGCCAATGGGCACACCCCGCTCCACAATCCCCCCCAAGGCCTGCAACTCCCAAGTCGGGTTCAACAGTCGGGGGGGAATCAGCAGATCGGCAGCGGTGATCAGGCTAAACAGAAGTAAGCCATAGCCAACGCAATGGGCAAGGGCAAGGGAGGGTAATTGACTGCGGGAAAACTCCCACAGTTCATTGATGCGTGGATCAGTGGGGGTAACAGGGGATTGATCGGATGGCGTGGGCGCGGGGTCAGGGAAAGCAGACATAGGGAATTCTCACAGGAGTAGACACAATCATACAGGCAGAGCTTTTAGCGGTCGGGTTCATAAGGGGGGGAAGGCTTGGCTCCAGTGCGATCGCCATTCGGGCCACGCCGCCTCCAAAATAGCGTAGGCTTCAGCGACTGAACGATCTTCAAGGGAAATCTGTAACGTCGTCCACAAACAACGATAATCCCGTAGGGGAGCCTGTCCCATCATCCACTTCCAGAGGTGCGACGGTCGCCAATCAATCACATCACGCCCCCGCGCGAGTTGGGGATACAGAATCACACTGCGGCCACGGGGACGCACGCAGGCATGGAGTTCGGCTTGATCCTGGCGCGTGACGAGCCCGTAAAATCCCTGATCGTCGGTTTCGCGCATCTGAATATCGATCAGGGTCGGGCTATACATCCGAAAATAGGTTTCATTGACAAAGGGATGGGTGACGTAGGCGACAGTGGCTGCTAAGGTGCGATCGCCCTGTTGATAGCGGTATTGGTAGCCGTCGTCGGCCAAGTTTGGGTCAACGGTGCTGGGGTCGTAGGCTTGGGCTTGGGTGAGTTGCCAGTCGGAGAGCGGGACTGCGGTGGGATAGTCGAGGGCGGCTTGGGTCGTGAGCCGGGGCGGTGGTGGGAAAAAGAGCGATCGCACTACCACCGCCCCCACACCGAGGGTGATCGCCCCCAGTAGCCCCAATCGCAAGCCGGGCCAAGCGGATTTCAGCACGTTGGTCATTCCGCTGGCTCCCGCTTCGGAGGGATAAGGTCATGATCCAACATCAGGGAATAACTCCCGCCCAATAAGCACACCGCCAACAGGGCAAACACCAACGACCCATTCCCCGTATGCCAATAGTCAAACGCGCCGCGATTGTCTGGCCCAGTGAGCATCGCTAAAATTGCCACCCGAATGCCATTGGTCACAAAGGCGATCGCCACCGCCAACAGCGGCGTTAACACTTGAAACCCACGGCGATAGAGGGGAAACAGCAACAAACACAGCACCGACAGGCTCAACAGATAAAAAATAATATCCAGCCCGGAGCAGCCCATGTTCACATCCACCCGTCCCGACGACGATGTGATGTAGGTTCCCAGGCGTTCTACCTCAAACCCGGAATACCAGAGGAGGAACGTACTAAATTTGGCCGTGATCGGCGAAAAATCCACCATCGGCGTTAGCACCACTTTCGGCACACCGAGGCAAAACAGCACCGTTAGCTCGCGCCAATAGTGCCGTAGCTTGCCCACCCCCGACGTGAGACACAGCCACCCCAGCGCCATCACAAAGGGATAAACCCCTAAAAAATTTGAGGTGGGCAGCGCCAAACTCCTGATGAGCATTGGAAGCAACACCGCCAAGCCCACCAGACTAGAGGCGAAGCCACTGGCCAAGGGCAGGGTGTGACGCTGGTGCCAGAGTCGTGATCCCACCGCGAACCAGACGATCGCACCCACCCCAAGAAAACTAATATTGCCCGTGCGCCAGGTGAGGGTGAGATGAATCGCGATTAATCCGAATGCGATCGCACTCAGTAACCAGCGGATGATTTGGCCCCGATTCTGCCCCACATCAATCATGAGTCTTACCCTATGCATCATGCGAACAATATCAACTTGATTTGCGCCTATCTTAACAAGCCTTGAAGCCATCCCCGTAGCAAGTGAAACCCCGACCCATCAACACATTTAAGGATCTATCTTTGACCGTGTTTAGCGATCGCCTCTGGATCACGCCTTGCAGGGATGGAGCGCGATCGTCGATCACACAATCACCCCTAAACAGTGGCAAACGTCAGGGGTGATTGTGATCAAGCAATGAGCATTGAGTACCAGAGGCGGCGTGATTAGTTTGCCGTCCGTTGTTGGTGTTTCCGCTTAAGCTGGAGTCCTAAGGCAACCGCTGCCCCCGTCCCTAAAATCGTGAAGGGTTCCGGAGCCGCTTGACCCGTGCCGGTTCCACTATCACCAGAAAAACCGTAGTAGGCACTGTCAATGCTTTGGTAGCGAACTCCAAAGTTAGACATATTGAACGATGTGATTTCTTTGTCAAAGTCTAGGGTGATTTTGAAGGTTTCCATCGTGCCATTCCAAATCCCACCGTTAGCACCACCATTACAGTTTTTGGTCGGACCGCCATCATTGAAACAGACATCAATATCAACACCGCCATTGGCTTTAATATCTTTGTCGATCACTGTGGTGTCAAAGGCCCCTGAAACAGCGATGTCACTGAAATCAGGGTCGATCTGGAAGCCAAAGACGCTGACCCGATAGCTCTCAAACAGATCAGCATCGGGAGCAGTAATATTGAAGGGAGAATAGGCTTTCAAACCCACATAGCCTTCCACGTCTAGAATGACCTGGCTGACTCCGTTCCCAACGTTGAACTCTGAGACGTTCATCCGGAAGGTTGACGACAGCCCCGAATAGTCACTGCCCTCAATGTTTCCCCCGACGTTGATATCAAACCAACGGCCGATATCACCTTTTCCTTCGGCATCTAGCGGGTCATTGGCATTTTTGAAGATGTCGATCGAGCCGTCTGGATTGGTGGTGAAGGCTTCAGCAGCGGGGGCGGTCAGACCAGCGATCGCACTACCCGCTACACAGGCTGAACCCAGCAATGAAAAAGCCTGGTGACGATTGGGAAGAAGACCGAAAAGACGATTAATCATAGCAACAGACTGCAATTTAGGAAATTGGAAGATAAATGATGATATCAAAACGGCTGAGCGGGCGATGTTCAAAACACTGTGATGATAGCGCCAGGTAGAGAGTCAGTCTTCAAACACAGAAGAACTCGGTGCAGCTTCAAAAGGAACATTCGCCATTTGAATCTTTCGATCTACTAATCCAAGGATCGCCTAACCCTAATCTAGTAAAAGATACTGATCTTGCCAATAGAATTTTGGTGTCTTTACCGTATCTTTACAGAAAGCCAGAGAGGGATATCTCCCCGTGCCCCCGCAAATATACGGAGGTGAGGGGTTCTCTGGCGTTGCGATTGTGATTGATTGGATGAAGGAAGATTAAAGAGATGATGGGAGCGGGTCTCTGTCAGCGGGTGCGATCGCACTTTCGTTAGAAGGGTAAGTTTTGGAGCGGGGGACGATTGAAGAAACTAGGAGGACGAGCGGCGGGATTGCCCACCACATAGTTCAGGGGAACCAGACCTAGACTGCCTTGGGCTTGACAGAGGGATGCGGCAATTTCCCCCCGACTGGCCACCTGTTGGGGACTAAATTGGCGCACCGACGGGAATGAGACGACGAGACGATCTTCGATGGCCGCCGCCACCACATCCCGCGCATAGGGGGGGATTTGGTCAGCATCGTTAAACGACTGTCTCAGGATGGTTTCGGCACTTTGGGAGGGAAAATAGGCATTGAGACCAGAGGCGATCGCTAACACCACATGGAGGCGGAGCACATTCTCTTGGGGTGCAAACGTCCCCACGGGAAACCCAGAGAGAAAATTGGTTTCGTAGGTGTAGCGAATTGGCATAATCGCCCAGTTGGTATCGGACACATCGGCATAGGTGTTGTCCTGATAGGTGCGGATGAAGGGGGATTCCGGAAAGGCGCGGGCGAGAATCGTGGCAAAGTCGCTGCGGGTCATCGGAAGACTGGGGCGAAAACTTCCGTCGGGAAACGGGGTCATAATCCCTTGGCGGCTTAGGTATTCAATACATTGGCGGGCCCAATGACCATTGGTATCGGTGGGCGGGGCTTGGGCTAGACTCGGCTGAGGCAGCAGGGTCGTGGTCATCAGTGCGATGAATCCCGTCAGTTTTGGCCAGATGTTCATATCCGCTCGGCAATCAATTGGGTTTGGGTTAATGAGAAGGCTCCCGCTTCAGAATAGCCGAAGAGTTCCAGATTATCCTACCGGCGATCGCAAAATCCTCCCCATACCCCATTCAGATCCCACGTCCCTATCCCCAGCTTGACCCCCCACAGACGTTAAGCCCCGAAGCGCAGGTGTGGGATCACGTCATCCTCACCCGTCAGCGCCCAAGTGGCAAAGTGGCGGGCTAGGGCAGGGGTCACCACGAGGGTATTACTAAACCCGGAAAAGAGGCTGAGATTAGGGTGCGCGGGCAAATGTCCCACTTGGGGCTGGGGGTTGCCACTGAAGGCGACGAGGCAGTGAAACCAGTGGGCAGCGCGGGGAGCAAGGGCGGGAAAAAAGCGGGCGAGGGCTTGGCGCAGTTGGGTTTCGCTCTGTATCGGATCAAGGGGCGCATCGAGGCGGGTGAGGGTGTGACTGGCTTGGCCAAAAATCAGGCGGCCATCTTGGAATTGCACTGCGCCAGGGTCGAGGATCGCAGGGGCGGGTTCGTGGCCCGGTTCGCGCCATTGATCGCGGACGGCGGGAGCACTGGCAGCGGCTTCGAGGCCGAAGCGTTGGATTGTGGCGGGCATGACGATGTGGTTGAGGCGCAGGCTGGGATCGGGGGCAAATTCGAGGCCCGCCGCGTGGGTGAAGTAGAGGGGCGGGTCAATCCCCAACGGTTTGAGGAGATTACGGCTCCAGGCTCCGGCGCAAAGGCTGATCTGGGGGGCGTGGTAGGTGATGGGGCTGGTGGCGGCGTGGGTGGTTACCCCGACGAGGCGATCGCCGTTTTGCGCCCACTCTAAAACCGATTCATTGCGGATGCTGCCCCCCAAGCGGACGAAGGCGGCACGATAGGCAGCGGTGGTGCGCACTGGGTTGATCTGGGCGTGGGGGATACGGAGGGCTCCGGCGATCGCAGCGGGGTTGAGTAGGGGTTCTAAGGCGCCGGCTTCGGTGGCGGTGAGGCGGGTAAAGGGATGGTTGATGGTTGCCTGTCGGGCAGCGATCGCCTCTGGGTCTTGATCGGGGGTGATCAGGGCCAGGAAGAAGCGATCGCAAAACTCCGTATCGCTCCCCAACTCTGCCGTCAGTTGCCGATGGATGGCGAGACCTTCGCGCGCAAATTGATCCGCGAGGGGGGTTGTGCCGAGCCAATAGCCCAGACCGCCGTAGCTATAGCGGCTTGCCTGTTGGGGTTCCGGGGTGCGATCCAAGAGCAGCGTTTTCACCCCCTGTTTCGCCAATTCATAGGCGAGGGCCGCCCCGGTTATGCCGCCGCCAATTACAATCCAGTCGTACTGCTTGCTCAT
>CAZCWE010000274.1:0-6052 GCA_964502285.1 uncultured Spirulina sp.
CCAAATGTTGCCGCCGCTAACCCTTGCGCTGCTTCGATCACGCCCTCCGGCGCAAACAAATTATCCAACTCTGGCAACTCTGGCAAGTCACACCGCCCCGCCTGTTGCATCAGTTCTGTCATCGCCGCCGAAAAACCCCGCCCCCGCTTATGACCCGGTGCATAAAAGGGGGCGTGCTCCCGTTGCGCGGCGGCGATCAGTTGGGTTAACAGTGGTAAATCGGGGCTGGATCGGGTCATAATATGGTGTGAGAAAAAGGGGGGCGATCGCGTGTGATGCGCATGACGGGCGGCGATCCTATCCCTCTGCACCCTGCAAACATTTTCAACAGAACCAATGGATGATTATACGTTGCTGATCGACCTCCATCAAAGCGGCGATCGTCAAGGGCCGGGCAGTGATGCCGCCACTGAAATGGCTCTTAATCTTGCCCAATTAGACCCCGCCGCACCGCTAAAAATTGCCGATTTGGGATGTGGAACCGGGGCTTCAACGCTGGTCTTGGCACAACGGTTAAATGCTCAGATTACGGCGGTGGATTTCCTGCCGGAATTTTTAGAGATTCTCGAACAGCACGCACAGCAGCAAGGCGTTGCCGAAAAAATCACAACCCTGGCCGCTTCGATGGATGATTTGCCCTTTGAGGAGGAGCAATTTGATGTGATTTGGTCAGAAGGTGCGATCTACAATATTGGGTTTGCCAATGGGGTTAACCAGTGGCGACGTTATCTGAAACCGGGCGGTATTTTGGTCGCCTCTGAACTGACGTGGATCACGGCATCGCGCCCCCGTGAGATCCAAGATCATTGGCAGGCGGAATATCCTGAGGTGGATGTGGCATCGGCAAAATTGAACATTTTAGAACAGCAGGGCTATGCCCCAATTGGATATTTCATCTTGCCGGAATCCTCGTGGTTAGAGACCTATTATCACCCGATGGAAGATCGCTTTGATGACTTTTTAAAGCGACATAATCACAGCGAAGCGGCAGCAGCGATCGTTACCGCAGAACGGCACGAAATTGACCTATATAAAACCTATCGAGACTACATCAGTTATGGGGTCTATGTTGCCCGTAAAATTGCGTAGCCGTTAAATCATTGATCGTCCCACACCGCCAGGGATTGAAATCCCTGGCTCATAACGAAAGTAGGCGATCGCCTACTCAACCCGAACCCGCTAAAACGGGTTTTCGCTATGAGCCAAGAACTTCAGTTCTTGGCGGTTTTGGAAATGACCGATCGCCGGAATTTGTAGTTAAATGGGGAGTTTTTTTAGGTCTTTATTTGAGCCTAAAACCACCATCGCTGTTCCCTTGCGGAGGCGCACATTAGGGAGGGGATTGATCTCGAAGGTGTCGTCATCTTCGGCGACGGCTAAGAGGGTAAGACCGTAATGGCCGCGCAGTTGGATTTCTGCGATCGTTTTGCCGTCAAATTCTTGGGGGACGAGGACTTCAACGATGCTGTGGTGGGGGTCGAGGTCGAAGCGATCGAGGATGGCGGGTTTGGTGAGGGTATAGGCGAGGGTGCAGCCTGCCTCGTATTCCGGAAACACCACTTGGTCGGCTCCGACTCGTTCGAGCAATTTGCCGTGAATTTGCGAAGAGGCTTTGGCCACCACATGGGAGACGCCGCCCTCTTTGACGTTGAGGGTTGTGATGATGCTTTCTTGCACATAGTTGCCGATCGCAACCACCACCGTATCAAACTCAAAAATCCCCGCCTCTTTCAGGGCCGTTGGTTCCGTGGAATCGAGGCGCACCGCGTGGGTGGCGATTTTTTCGTTGAGGGCAGAGGCGACTAATTTTTCGTCAATATCTGTCCCTAGAACCTCGTAGCCCATGCCATACAGCGATGCCGCCACCGCTCGCCCAAATCGTCCCAAGCCAATCACGGTAAATTGGCGATTATCCTTACGCAAACTGGACAGAAATTTTAGAGACCGGAGGTTCATGATCGAGAAAGAAAAAAGCTTTTCATCACTCTAAACTAATTTCTGGGTCATGTTGATGCGGGGGTGCGATCGCGCTCTGATCATCAGGATTTTTTCCTGTTGTGTCGTGGCACAGCCATCGAGACAGAGTAACGGTTTAGGGAGCTTCGGCCAGGGAGTCCGACGGGCTGAAAAACCGCCGTTTGAGCCAACTACCGGCCACCACAAGCGCAATAATCACCACCGTGCCTAAGCCGAGGAAACTCGGAACCCAAAACACCGCTTCGATGTAGTTCAATTGGCCGGGTTGCAGTTGCCAAATGGTCTGCTGGCCGAGGCGTTGCACGGGGGTATTTTCAGCAGCGATCGCCCGCGCTCCCCAGGGGGTGGTGAGGCTAAATTGTAGATTCAGCAGGGAATTGGCATTAAATAAAAACGCCGAATCCCCGCTGAGGCCGCCCAAACTGCGGAGGTCTACTTCTAAGCGGAGGCGATCTCGCTCCACCAAGAGAAAATTACTTTGGGTGAACCCCAGACCCGCCGAAAGTTCGACAATATCCGTAGCGGGGTCGGTGGCGAGTTGTGCCGGGGTCTGTTGGGTGGGGTTAAAAAACTGGTTAAACTTGCGATTCAATTCCGCGCCATTGCTAAAGGGAATGGTTAATTCGAGGTCGGTCTCGGAAATGCGTTTGGCTTTACCCTTGAGGGCTTTGGCCCGCTGCTCTAGGGTTTTGAGCCAATCTTGAACCTCGCGCTGGCTAAAGTTGGTGAGTTGTTCGCCCAGTTGAATGTGCTGGGTAATCGTGCCTTGATATTGCCCCGCCACCGTCACGCCCACGTCATAGCGCACACATCCCGATAAAAACAGCCCACAGAGCAACAAAAACAGGAGGTAATGCAGGCGCGATCGCACCTGTCGTTTTACCTGTCGCCATTGCTGCGTCCAACCCCGTTGAGTTCGCGTCATTCCCCACCTCTAGTGCCGTTGCGGTCTCATGTTCTTTTGCTCAATTTGACATCCTCTCCCAGCAACCCTATCGGGTATGCCGGGAGATTCCTTGGGTCGCCCCAAAGATTTCCTGCTTCAATGCCAGCCAGCTAGACCGAGTGACCTCAGCCCCCGCCGCCTCGACTCCACAGGCATTTTCAATCACCCGTTGCCCACGGGCGCAGATCACTTGTCCACTCGCCACATCACGAGGCTTAATGGAACCACAATCATGACAGTGATGCATCCGGGTTGAGAGGTCTTTCTTGACCTCCGCTCCACAGTCAGGGCATTCCTGGGAAGTGCCACGGGCATCCACCTTGCCATAGAAGACATCACGCTTCCAGCACACCCAGGGCAGGATTTGGTTCGTGAACTGCCCTAACCCAGCATCCAGGGTATGCTTCCCTAGCATCCCTTGAGCCAGGATGCGGAAGTCTAAGTCTTCCACAAAAATCATCCCTGCACTATCACAGAGGTGGTGAGCTAACTTAAAGTGCCAGTCCTTGCGGGTATCAGCAATGCGCTGATGGACTCTCGCCATCTTCTTCTGGAGTTTCAGCCAGTTAGCCGACCCCTTGCGCTTTGTCTTGAGTCTGCGTTGCAGCAATTGCAGCTTGCGGTGCAGAGCGTTGAAAAAGCGAGGTCGTCTGACTTGTTCTCCCTCGGAAGTCGAGAGAAAGTATTCCAGTCCTACATCAATCCCGACCGGATGACCGTGAGGCATCGGATCGGGAATATCAAGCTCAGCCTGAAGACTAAGCAGGACAAAGTAACCGGATGCCTTGCGAACAATCCGAGCTTGTTTAACCTGAAACAGTTCAGGAATCTCCCGTGACCAGCGAACCTTCACCCGCCCCAGTTGAGGCAGATTAATGCCCTCGTCAGACCAGCAGTTTTTGAGCATCTGAGGAAAGAGGCAGCTCCGCATCCGATTCGTTTTTTTAAACCGAGGAAGCCCAGAACGCTTCAACCGCCACGATTGCCAAGCTGCCTCTACATTTCGGATCACCTGTTGCAGTACCTGGGCGTTGACAGTCTTGAGCCTGGGAAATTCGTGCTTGGCTGCCGTCAGCGATTTACACTGCCGCGCATAGTTGGGAAATGGTGCATCCGCTGGCAGGATAAACTCTTGCCGAATCGAACAGGCATTCACCGGAGATTTGCGGGAATCCAGCCAATCCTTGCGTTCCCGCAGTGCAAAGTTCCAGACATTGCGGCACACATCTAGAATGTGCTCAATCTCTAAGACTTGCTCTGCGGTTGGCTCTAGCTTGAATTCCCACGTCATATTTAGCATGGAACCATTATAGACTAAGAAATACTTAATGGCTTCTTAGGCTATTCAGATTGCTCCCTCCGGTCGCCCGTCGCTATGCCTACGGCACGCTTTGCGAACACCACCCCCCAAGCCTATGCCTGCGGCAGGCTTCGCCAACGGCTATGGGCGGAGCACTGTGACGGATTCTGGTAGCCTAAGACGTAAATACACAAGATGCTCTGGAATTATGGCGCAAGGGAAAGAAACAGCCGTATTGGTTTTGTCGTTGGTGATTACCGGCGCGATCGTCGGTGGTGGCGCTTGGTGGGTGATGAGTGGCTCGAAGTCCTCCGGGCCGGGGGAAACGGGGTCAACTCCGCCCGCAACGGGGACGAATCCTGCGGCGACGAATAGCGGTGCGGTGGCGATCAGCATCGGGGGGCAGATCATCACGACGGTGACGACCCCGGATAAGCAGGCCGCCGTGGCGGCGATCGCTCAAGGGGATTTTCCCACCGCCGTTACCCGCCTCGAAGCCTCGTTGCAAGCCACGCCCAACGATCCCGAAGCCCTGATCTACCTCAACAATGCCCGCATCGGCACCGGGGCAGCCTACACCGTGGCGATCGCTGTCCCCGCTGGCACGAATCAAGATGCGGCTCAGGAACTCTTGCGCGGTGCGGCCCAAGCCCAGGACGAAATTAACCAAGCCGGTGGGGTGAATGGCACGCCCTTGCAGCTTGCGATCGTCAATGACAATAACGATCCCGCCCTGGCGAGCGAAGTGGCGCAAGCCTTGGTGAATCGCGCCGAAGTGCTCGGTGTGGTGGGGCATTTCGGCAGTGATACCAGTGAAGCCGCCGCCCAAGTGTATCAATCGGCGGGCTTGGTGATGATTTCCCCCACGAGTACCGCCACAACCCTCGCGAGTTTGGGAAATTTCATCTTTCGCACCGTTCCCAATGATGCCGCCACGGGGAAAGCCCTGGCCCGCTATCAAGTGGAGCAACTCCAAACCCAAAACACAGTAATTTTTTACAACAGCCAGAGCGATTACAGTAATTCCCTGAAGCAGGAATTTAGTAATGAATTGGTGTTTGAAAGTGGGCAGATCGTTGGGGAATACGACCTCAGTGGCGGGATCAACCCTGCCCAAGCCTTGAGCGAGGCCCAACAACAGGGAGCCCAAGCGATCGCCCTCTTTCCCAACTCAGAAACCTTAAACCCTGCCCTCCAGGTGGTACAGGCCAATAGTCGCCGCCTGCCGATCCTCGCGGGGGATAGTGTCTACAACTTCACCACCCTCCAAACAGCGGGAGCCAATGGGGTGGGCATGGTGCTGGCTGTGCCGTGGCAGAGTCAGCAGGGAAGCGGTGAGGCGTTTGCCGCCGCCGCGCGGGATCTCTGGGGCGGGGATGTCAATTGGCGCACGGCGATGACCTACGATGCGGTGCAGGTGTTTGCAGCCGCCTTACAGCAAAATCCGACGCGGGCGGGGGTGCAGAGTGCGATCGCTGCCCAAAATTTCCAAACCGACGGTGCCAGCGGTGCGATCCGGTTTGTCCAGTCGGGCGATCGCAACCAAGCCGCCCAACGGGTCACCATTGCCCCCGGCGATCGTTCTGGTACGGGCTATGACTTCGTTCCCCTGAATCCTTAAGGCTCCGGCCTGATCTCTCTTACCTTGACATTCTATTGCTAAACATTCATGGCTCGTAACTTCAAAGAAACCACAACCCTCTTGCTCACGTTGGTCTTCACGGGGGGGCTTGTGGCCGGTGGAGTGCTGTGGCTGGGTGATCGGATTCAAAACGGAGATGATGCGATCGTTCAGGTGGCGGGGGATCTCGACAGCCGCTTCAGTTTGG
>CAZCWE010000275.1:0-6051 GCA_964502285.1 uncultured Spirulina sp.
TCCGGGGGTTGATGAAGAGATATTGACCGGCGAGGGGGCTGGTGTTGCCGGCGGCGGTGAGGGGGGGCAGTTGCCAGGCTTTGCTGCGGGCGAGGGTTTGGGGGTCGAGTTGAATGAGTTGGTTGGCGGGGTCGCCGTCGAGGATGAGGGCCGGGGTGCTGAGGGAGAAACGTTGGGGGAGGGGGGTGGTGTTTTGGAGGGCGATCGCATTCACTTGCAGGGTGCGATTCCCTTGGAGGCTGGGGAGTGGGAAGAATGCGCCGCGATCGCTCACCCCCCGGCGGCCGTCTTGGGTGATCCAGAGGCGATCGCCCAAATCCTGATCGCCGGGCACTTGCCAGCGTCCCCGGACCATCGGCTCCCCTTGGGATAGATCCACCACCTGCACCTGTTGGCCATCGCCACTGAGGGCCAAGAGGGTGCGGCCATTGGGATGGAGGGCGAGGGCATTTTGGGCAAAGCTGAGGCTGGAATCTTCAAGGAGGGTGGCTTCGTTGGTGTTGAGGTCAATGCCCCACAGCCTCGGATTGTCGGAGCTAGAGACATAGGCCCAGCGGTTGGAGGTGAGGACGAGGTCATGCACTTGCCCGGCGATCGCGATTTGGTTTTCGATTTGGTTGCGCTGGAGGTTGACGAGGGTGATGCCGTTACTGTGGGCGACGGCGGCCAGTTGCCCGGAGGGATCAACCACCACGCGGCGGGGGGTGCTAGGGAGGGCAATGGTTTGCAAGCGTTGGGAGAGGGGGCTGTAATGGTGCAGTTGGTTGGTGTTGGCGGTGATCATCACAATGCGGTTGAGGGCGGGGCTATAGGTGGCATCGGCGATCGCAAAATCAAAGGCACGCAGTTGAGCCGGTAAGGTCGGTAACGGTTCGTCGGCCCCGCCTGCGGTATTGTCCGGCGGGCTGATCACCGGGTCGGCATTGGTGACGGTGTTGGGTTGGATCATTTGCCGAATCCCATAGAACGCCACACCGGAAAAGATCACCACAGCCATTGTGATGACGATCGCGATCGCCGCAACGGGGGGTAACTTTTTTTGGTTCAGTTTTTGAATCGGGCGGATGATCGTCGAACGCCGCGATCCCATCCCATCAAGATCCCGCAATACCTCCGCCACCGTGCCGTAGCGTTGCCGAAAGTCGTAGCGCACCATCCGGTCGAGAATATCCCGCAGGGCTGGGTTCATGTTTTTTTGCTGGATGCGATCGTGCCACAGCACCTCCCCGGTTTGGGGATCTTCGGGTAAATGTTCCGGTTCCACCCCGGTTAACGCCTGAATCGCAATCATCCCCAAGGCATAGAGGTCACTATTGAGGCGGGGTTTTCCTTGGGTCTGCTCGCTGGGTGCATAGCCCGGCGTGCCGATCGCCACGGTCATATTGGTTTTCCCCTGCCGCTCTACCTGTTCGCCAATTTGCTTCACTGCCCCAAAGTCAATCAGCACCAATTCCCCCGTGGTGCGCCGCCGAATATTGGCCGGTTTCAAATCCCGGTGAATCACATTTTTGCCATGGACAAACTCCAAAATCGCCAACACCTCCCGCAAAAGGCGCGTCACCTTCACCTCGCTCCAGGTTTTGCCAGCGGGTAACTCGGCATCAATATCCTGCCCTTCGATATAGTCCTGAACGAGATAAAACTCGTCATTTTCTTCAAAATAGGCGAGCAATTGCGGGATTTGCGGGTGTTGCCCCAATTGACTGAGGACTTCCGCTTCACTGAAAAAGAGACGGCGGGCCAGCTTCAAGGCTTGGGGCGTGGTGCGGTAGGGGTGCAGTTGCTTCACCACACATTGGGGGCGGCCGGGAAACTGCTCATCTTCGGCCAGAAAGGTTTTCCCAAACCCCCCATCCCCCAATTGCCGAATAATCCGGTAGCGCTGCCCAATCAGATCCGCCTGGGGTGAAGGGGGTGGCAGTGGGGGCGGGGATGTGGGTGGTTCGGCGGGGTCGAGGACGGCAGTTTTTTGGTTGGCGGTGGTGGCGGATTGGGTCAGGGTAGCGGCAGGCGGCTCCTCCACTTCGTCCCAGTTGGCCACGGTCATCGCGGTGCCGTTGAGCCATTGGAGGGCATCTTGGGCGGTGGGATAGGTGAACTGGAGCAACCCTTGGAGGACGGTCTGGAGGCGATCGCTCTCCTGGGGAATCCTGTCGAGAGTCACCGCTTCAGGCTCGCACCCCGTCAAAAGCTGCACCGCCAACACCCCCAGACTGTAGAGATCGTAGGGGGGCGTGATTTTGCCCTGCCATTGGGGGGGAATGTAGCCCGGTTGCCCGACCCGTTGCCGCAGGGTGACTTTGCCCTGGCCATTGAGTTGCAACAGACCCAACTGGGCCAACCCGCCAAAATCCGTCAAGAGCCAATGGCGATCGCGCTCATGCCAACGCCAACTCGCCATACTCACGTTGCGGTGAGTCAAGCCCTGATCATGCACCACAGTGAGAATCGGCAACCATTGTTGCAGCAAGCGAATCACCTCGCCCGCAGCCAGAATCGGATTGGCATCGATCTGCTCCAGGAGCGATCGCCCCGGTTGCCAATCCTGCACCACATAAAATTCCTGTTCCTCCTCAAAAGCCGCCTGCACCGTGGGAATGTAGGGACTTTTTCCCAGGAGCCGCAACCGTTTCGTTTCTTTGTGAAACAGGGTTCGCGCCGCCTTCAGCAAGGTGGGATGGGTGGCGTTGAGGCGAAAATGCTGCACCCAACAGGTGGGATTGCCGGGCCGCTGCAAATCTTCGGCTAAATACTGCTGATACAGCAAGCCGGTGGTCAAGGTGCGCGTAATGCCGTAGCGATTTTGAAGAAGAGAGGCAGCCATAGCTCCAGAGTGCAAAACACCATCAACGATCAAAACCCAATCCCAATATGTTCATTAAAACTCACAGCACCGGCCCTCACCTAGGGGAGCAGAACAGATCGGGGTGCGCCGATTGTCTCGATTTGCAGGAAAGGCGTTGAGCCGGGGAACAAATTCTGATTTATTGTGAACGGGTGCATTGTCCAACGCCGCTGATCCCCATTACCTCGCCCTGATGCCTGAGTCTCACCCGTCTAAACAGCACCTGCGCCGCACGATGTTGAGCCGACGGCGTGCCCTGTCTCCTTCGGTATGGCGGGCCCAAAGTCAGCGTTTGTGCGATCGCTTAACCCAACTCCCCCCAGTGCAAAACGCCCGAATGATTTTGGCCTATCAAAGTTTTCGCCAAGAACCGGATTTAACCCCCCTGTTTTCCACCCTGGCGATGGATTGGGGCTTACCGCGTTGTGTGGGTAAAACGCTGCAATGGCAGCGGTGGCGCTGGGGTGAAGGACTGGTGCAGGGGCAGTACGGGATTTGGGAGCCTGACCCCGCCTTGCCCAGGGTGGAGCCGTCAGAGGTAGATCTGATCCTTGTGCCCTGTGTGGCCTGCGATCGCGCCGGCTATCGGCTCGGTTATGGCGGCGGCTACTACGATCGCCTCTTCGCCGATCCCCGCTGGCAGGGGATTCCCGCCATCGGTGTCGTCTTTGAAGATGCCTATGTTGAAGCCCTGCCCCGCGATCCGTGGGATCTGCCGCTTCAGGGAGTCTGTACAGAATCGGGATATTACGCGGCTGGGACAGTTCCGATCGCTGAGGATCACTCTTAGATTAAGCCAGCACCCCGTTGAGGAAAATATCCGCCAACCCTTCGGCCATTTCCTTCATCGCTTCGGGGGAGGCATCGGGCTCCATAATCGTTTGATCCGAAAAACCGGCCACCGCGAACATCCCCAAAAACACCCGCGCCACAATTTTCGGATTCATGCGGCGATAGATGCCTTTATCCATAGCGGTTTCAAAAAAAGCTTCGGCCACATCGGCCATTTTGGTGATCACATCGGATTGAATGCGATCGCGCAATTCCGGATGAAACTGCGCTTCCATAAAGCACACCCGCATCAAATCACTACTCTCCGCCATCCGTAACATCCGCCGCCGCATCACCTGAGCCACCGCTTTATAGCTGCCCATTTCACTCAGCTCGGTTAACAAATCCGTGAGAATCTCCACCCAGCCCTTGGTTGCTACCTCAATCAGGATGGCTTTTTTATTATCAAAGTGACGAAATAATGTTCCTTCCGCTACCCCTGCCGCCGTCGCCAGGTCTTTCGTCGTTGTAGCATCGTAGCCTTTACGGGCAAACAGTTTTAAGGCTGCTTGTAAGATACGATCCCTGGTGCTGTTTTCTGAGGAAGCCAACGGGGAAGATCGCCGAGAAAAAACGCGCATGGCTTTGATCGTGAACTCAAGTATATGATCTCAAAGTAGCGTTACTTTCGTCGTTGTATCGAAAATCACAGCTAAACCTTCATAAAAGTTGCAGTTCGTTCACTTATCTTCGTTTATTTAGCGACGATTACTGATAGCCTAACTATGTCTGATCTCCTCGCTTGGAGTGTTTTTCCCACCCCAATCATCGTGTTTCAACTGCTGTCCCTGGTGCTCAGTGTCGCCATTGAAGCCTATATTTTCTCTCGGAAACTACTCTTGACCCGCCGGGAGTGTATTCAATATTCCGTGACCATTAATCTGATCAGCGCGATCGCACTTTGGGTCTTGGGGTTTATCATTCAGGGACTATTACCGAAAGAGCTTAAGCTCCAACTGATTAGTTACATTGTGTTGGGCCAGGGTTATAATTTTCAAAGTTTAGCAATCTTAAATCTTTGCATTGTTTTATTATTAATCTTAATCTTTTTTATTGTTTGTGTTGTGGAGTTTAAAGGCCTCGATCTCATTGAAGTGATGTTTAGTGATTGGCCAGACCCTGACCCCGATCAAGATGGGCCGTCGTTTTTGCAATATCTCGTTCAAGCCCTCACCTACACCGATCCCCAAAAAATATCGGCCATTTTTTGGGCCAATGCCTTCAGTAACAGTGCGATCCTCCTCGTGCTCCTGCTGGCCGTGTTGCAATATTACGGATAACCATGGCGAAGTTGTTCGGCTTTCTCTTCAAACTGGTTAAACCCCCACAGTTTAACTCGTGGCAGACCTTCACCGCCCTGGCTGTTTTGTTTTTCATCAGTGCGATCGCAGCGGATGACTTTTTGCGGGAGGTGCTGGCTTTTACGAGTTTTATCTGTTTGGGGATCGGCGTGACCTGGGCCGGTTTGGAACAATCCTGGGTGATCACCCCGTGGCTGACTTCGGCCTTTGTTTGCCTCTTCTTGCGGGGCTTGTTCAACCTCAGTCCTCAGATTTTGCTGCTGAGTTGGCTGCCGGGCGCGGCCTGTTTAGCGATTGTTCCCCACTGTGTTCGGTCGGATTTTTCTTGGCATCCCCCGAATCTTGCCTCGCGGCGTTATCTGACGATCTTGTTTGCCAGTCAGTTGTTATTGACCTGTTGGCTGGAGTTCTTTTTTGTGGTGCAGGGGTGGATTGTGGCCTATCCGAGTTTGTTGGTGGATGATTTTAGTCAGAGTTTATTTGTGCGTCAGGTGCAGATCGGTACGGAGCCATCGCCGCGCAGCATCCAATTACTCAACCTGTTACGGCCGGCCATTGAACTGGAATTGAGTAATAAAGACTGGCCCACGATGGAACGCTGGCTTCAGCAGCTTTACACCGTCCCCCACAGCATGGATGATTTCGTTGATCCAGCCCTAGCGAAATCAACCTGGTCAGATTTACCGGAAAATGAGTTTTGGCAGGTCACAGCGATCGCGTCTCCTTCCCCCGATCGCTCCGATGCCTATCAACTGCGCTGGCTGGCCCAATGGACGGGGCCACGATCCGCCTCTGCCGAGGAAGACAACCCCTACGACAGCGATCTCCTCTGCACCCTCTACCCCGAAAACCAAGCCAGTTACGTGGAATGCAACGAAGCCCGACTGCTGAACGCGCCGGTAGACAGCGATCTCACGCCCTTTTTAGAGTGATATGTCGCAGTAGTCACAAAGAGACAGTCGAGGGCTGAGCGAAGTCGAGGGCTGAGCAAAGTCGAGGGCTGAGCGAAGTCGAAGCCCGCCCGGCCGCTTACCCTATCCCTTCGGGAGGCTTCGCCAACGACTCCGCTCAGGG
>CAZCWE010000276.1:0-6041 GCA_964502285.1 uncultured Spirulina sp.
CAGTGCGTTTCTGGTGGGCATTGCCATACCGGCTTCCTTTCTCACCGGCATGTTAGTGCTGCAAATGCTGGGCATCACCCTTAACATTGTCGTGCTCTTTGCCCTGATTCTCTGCGTCGGCATGCTGGTCGATGGCGCCATCGTGATTACTGAATACGCTGACCGGCGCATGTCTGAGGGCTCCTCTCGTAAAAATGCCTATCGGGAAGCGGTGCGCTATGACCCCGAAGAAGCCGAAGCTGGCCCGGCTGCGATCGCCAGTTTCAACGCCCGCACCCTCGACCGTTACGACAACGCCATCGAGACCCTAGAAGAGGCAATCCGTCTCTACGAAGCGGACGGCAATTTTGAGCGCGTCGAAGAAATCAACATCTACATCCAAGACACGATCATGCCGATGACGATGACGCCGCCCGTCAACCCCAACCCCGAAGCCGAGGCGGAGGATGTGGATATTCCGGTGACCCCGGCCCCCGCTCGACCGATCCCCGAACCGATCCCCATCCCGGAACCCGCCCCCGTGGAGCCGGAATCCTCGTTTCCGTCGTTCCCCGAATCGGAAACCCAGGGGTCTGTGTTTAACGATGCTTTGCCGCCTCGGCGTTAAGAGGGTCGGGATGGCCGAGAGATTAGAACCATTGCTTGAGACGGCGATCGCGATCGCCCACCATGCCCATCGCGGCCAAGTGGACAAAGGCGGCCACCCCTACATCGGCCATCCCCTGCGGGTGATGGCCCAGATGACCACGCCGGACGCGCAGATCGTGGCCGTGCTCCATGATGCGATCGAAGATTCAGACCTCCGCCTCTCCGACCTCGCGGCTCAGGGGTTTCCGCCCCGCCTCTGTGCTGCCCTTGATGCTCTCACCAAACGGGCAGGAGAAGCCTACGAAACCTATTTGGCGCGGGTAATGGCTAATCCCCTCGCCCTCCGGGTCAAGATTGCAGACATGACGGATAATTGCGATCGCACCCGCATCCCCCACCCCACCCCCAAGGACGAAGCCCGCCTCCAACGCTATCAACGCACCTTGCCCCGTCTCCGCGCCGCCCTCTCATCACGCACTTAAGCGAACTCGCGCCCCCTACAGCCATTCAGAGGAAACAAGCTGCTTCCGTCTTATGTGTCCTAATCCTTCAGAGATGCCAAGAAATTCCCTGAATTGATTTCTTGACCTAATCTTAGATCCTAACAATAATATGCTGAAACTATCAGACCAATATTGCAGTACCTATTTATTGTGAGTGATGCTACTGTAGCAATCCTCAATCCATCGGAGATCTGAAGCTCTCCATCAACAAGAGGCTTAAGTCCCTTGTTGATGGATCAAATGAGGATTGCCATAGCACGGTCAGAAGTAGAGCCACCAAAGGTATCGTCCATTTGAAGACTTGTCTGTACGCTACACTACAACCTATTTATTATGGTGTTTTTATCCTAGGATTAATTATTAATTAAACATTTTGACGCGCCTAGATTTCACAGTTCTTTACACCGCTTCCTGGTCAGTTTTCGTACAATAAGAGCAGAGTGTTTCGCTCTACCATAATAAACTCCACTTAATAAAACCTATGATTCCTTGCCCGTGCTGTCATCAGGACATGGTTAGCCAAGTTCGTAAGAATCGAGTCTATTGGTTCTGTAACCATTGCCATCAAGAAATGCCGGATCTCGTGAGCGTGATGCTCACGAAACGCCAGGAAATGCAAGCCTCCCGTTCTCATCCTGACCTTACGGCGCTTTGCTTGGCATCGCTGCCGGATTCTGCTGGGATTGAGTTTGCCACGTCGTGAGATCGGCTAAGGCGCGATCGCGATACACGCCATACCGTTCGCGCTTATTGCGAACCCGTTTTTCGAGGGGGGGAATAATGCCGAAATTCGGGGGCATCGGTTGAAAATGTTTCGGGGATGCTGAAGTGATGAAATCGATCAGGGCTCCGAGCATTGTGGTTTTGGGAGCCACAAGGGGCGTTTTGCCCTGAGCGAGGCGGGCGGCATTGGTTCCGGCGAGCCATCCCCCGGCAGCGGCGGCGGTGTAACCTTCTGTACCCACTAATTGACCTGCCGCCAAGATCATTTCTTGGTGGTGGAATTGGAGCGTAGGGGCGAGGAGTTGGGGCGCATTAATGAAGGTGTTACGATGCATCACACCCATGCGCACAAATTCGGCATTTTCTAACCCCGGAATCATCCGAAAGACGCGCTTTTGTTCGCCCCAGCGGAGATTGGTTTGGAAGCCGACCATGTTCCACAGTTGACCGGCTTTGTCTTCTTGGCGCAGTTGAATGACGGCATAGGGGCGATCGCGCTCTGGATAACGCGGGTCACTCAAGCCCACCGGCTTCAGCGGGCCGTAACGCATCGTGTCTTCCCCCCGTTGCGCCTGTTCTTCAATGGGTAAACACCCTTCAAAAAACTTTGCCGTTTCCCGTTCAAACTCTTTCACTTCGGCTTGTTCGGCCTGACGGAGAGCATCCCAAAATTGCAGATATTGTTCTTTGTCCATCGGACAGTTGAGGTATGCGGCTTCGCCTTTGTCGTAGCGGGAGGCGAGGAAGGCCACATCATGATTGATGGAATCCCCGACGATGATCGGGCTTGCCGCATCAAAAAAGCTCATGTAGTCCATGCCGGTGAACTGCTGGAGGTCAGCGGCGAGGGCGGGACTGGTGAGGGGGCCGGTGGTGAGGACGGTGATGCCGTCGCGGGGGATGCGTTGGACTTCTTCCCGTTGGAGGGTGATGTGGGGATGATGCGCGAGGGTTTGGGTGAGGTCGCGGCTGAAGTAGGCGCGATCGACGGCGAGAGCACCGCCAGCGGGGACGGCGTGTTCGTCGGCTTTGCCGATCACAATTGAACCCAAGTGACGCAGTTCGGTATGGAGCAGGCCAGCGGCGCGATCGCTACTCAAGGCCCCGAAAGAATTACTACAAACCAATTCCGCCAGTTCCTCGGTATGGTGGGCGGGACTCGTCGCCACGGGGCGCATTTCGTGGAGCACCACATCGAGGCCGGCTTGGGCGATTTGCCAGGCGGCTTCGGTACCGGCGAGGCCGCCCCCAATAACGTGAATGGGAAGGTGTGTCATGGTGTGCTGATCCTGTTCAAGGGGATAATGGCCCGGTTCATCACAGCCATGCTGTCGCCGGGGTCTTTTATTGTAGAACAGGGATTAAACGCCAGCGGCGCGATCGCTGCTCCGGAGCCGAGGCAGTGGGTTTAGAACTGTCGAGGGTGGCTTCGAGTTCGGCGGCATTGACAAGGAGGGAATCGCGATCGCGCACCACCTTATCCCCCATGGCCAACTCTGTTCGCCACTGACAGCCTGTTTTCCAAGCGTGATACTTGCGGGCTGTCCAGCGGGGATTGTGGGGATAGCCCATGAATCCAGCCCGCAGCGCCGGAACTTGATCAGGGGGGAGGCTCGTTTGCACAGAAACACCAGAAACTAATTCAATGGTGTTGAATGTTGGCTGTTTTTTGATAGGTAACACGTTCCTCACCTCCTATATTTTCCGATTCGATTAACCTACACAGGGTTGCCCGTGTAGTAAATATGCGCGTGAAACACACAACTCAACAAAGGAAGACCAATCCTTGCAGGGGTTCAGCGTTGCTGTGTTTACAATCTTTGCATCTTTACTTAGCTTAATACTCATGCTTCGAGATTGCAATTGATCAGGGCTGGGCCAAGTCCAGTTTTGGGGTTGATCTTCGTGGGATTTTCCCCATCCCGGCCGGGGCGGATCTCTTAAATCAATCCCCAGAAATGCAGCGATCGCAAAATTTCAATGGGATGATCACAGGCAAACATCTACGCTGTTTTTTGACTTATGACTGCTGCTAACTTTTCCTGTCCGATCCCCATCGAGCAATATCCGACGGTGCTACTGGCCCATGGGGGCGGCGGCAAACTGATGCAGCAACTCATCGGCCAAATGTTCGCCCCCAGCTTCGCCACCCCGGGCCAATCCCCCAATCAACATGATTCCGTCGCCCTCGCTATCCCCAGCGGCAAAATCGCCTTCACCACCGATTCCTACGTGATCCAACCCTTATTTTTTCCGGGGGGGGATATTGGGTCGTTGGCGATCCATGGCACGGTGAATGATTTGGCCATGAGTGGGGCGCGACCGCTCTATCTCAGTGTGGGGTTTATTTTGGAAGAAGGGCTACCGATGAAAACCCTCTGGTATATCGTGCAATCGATGCAGCGGGCGGCGCGGCGAGCGGGGGTGCAGATTGTTACGGGGGATACGAAGGTGGTGGATCGCGGCAAGGGTGACGGTATTTTCATCAATACCAGCGGGGTGGGGCTGATTGAACATGATTTAGCGATCGCACCGAGTTCGGTCTGTTCTGGGGATGTGATTATTTTGAGCGGCGATCTCGGTCGTCACGGCATCGCGATTATGGCGAAGCGGGAAGGCTTAACCTTTGAGACAACGATTAAAAGCGATTCTGCCCCCGTCCATGAGCCGGTGTTGGCGATGCTAGAGGCGGGGGTTGAGCTGCATTGTTTGCGGGATTTGACGCGGGGCGGTTTGGCCAGCGCCTTAAATGAAATTGCGGCGACGGCAGGGGTCACCATGCAAGTGGAAGAGGAATTAATCCCCGTGCCGGAAGATGTGCAGGGAGCCTGTGAGATTTTAGGACTTGATCCGCTCTATGTGGCCAATGAGGGGCGGTTTATCGCGATCGCCCCCTTCCACTGTGCCGAGCAAGCCTTGCAGATCATGCGCCGCTATGACCCCAAGGCTGAATGTATTGGCACGGTACTCGGTCGCAGCGATCGCCCCCTCGGTCGGGTCACCCTCGAAAGCCGCATCGGTGCAACCCGCATCCTCGACCTCCTCAGCGGCGAACAACTCCCCCGCATCTGCTAACCCCGGCGACACCAGAGCAATTTGTCCGTTCTGGGCAGCCTGGGGACGGAGAAGCTTGCTAGGATTTATGCACCCTACAGTATCAAAGGCTTTAATCGCGTGAGTTTTACGATCCAGAATGTATTGAGTCCCACTGCCGACGGGTATGAAACCCTCGACATTTATATTGAAGGCGAAGCGATCGCAGCCGTTGCCCCCCACCTCGACCCCCAAGGCACGGTGATCGACGGTTCCAATCACCTCGTCTTACCCGGCTTCGTCAACGCCCATACCCATTCCTCCGAACTGTGGCAACGGGGTGCGATCGCCCCCTATCCCCTCGAACTCTGGATCGCGGAACTCCACGAATTTTCCCCGATCAACCCGGAGCAAGTGTATCTCAGTGCCCTCGGAACCGCCGTGGAAACCCTGCAAACCGGGGGAACCTGCGTTGTGGATCATCTCGTGTTGATTCCGGGGCAGGAATTGGAGACCATTGAAGCCACGGTGCGGGGCTATCGGGATGCGGGGATTCGGGCGTTTATCGGCCCGTTGATTCAGGATGAGGTGCTCGCGGCGGCGATTCCCCAAGGGGATGAGGCGCAGGAGTACGGCAGTTTTCACCGGACTACGGCGGAGATTTTAGCGATGATGGCGACGGCGGTGGAGCGGTTCCATCGGCCGGAGGAGGGGATTTCGATCATGGTGGCTCCGACGGGGACGCAGTTGTGTTCCGATGCCTTGTTTCAGGGCTGCATTGAATTGAGCGATCTTCATGATCTGCGCCGCCATGCCCACTTGCTCGAAACCAAGGCCCAGCAGATGCTCGCCTACGAAAAATATGGCTGTTCGGCGGTGGAGCATTTGGAAAAACTGGGGTATTTGGGCGATCGCACCTCCCTCGCCCACTGCATTTGGCTGAGCGATCGCGACATTGAAATCATGGCCGCCACCGGAACCACCGCCGTCCATAATCCCCTCAGTAACCTGCGCCTCGGTAGCGGCATCGCGCCGATCTTAAAATATCGCCGGGCTGGGGTGAATGTGGCGATCGGCTGCGACGGCACGGCCAGCAATGACAGTCAAGATGTCCTCGAAGCGATCAAAATTGGCACACTAATCCACAACACCACCGATTTTGATTATCGCCACTGGATCACCCCCCGCGAGGCG
>CAZCWE010000277.1:0-2940 GCA_964502285.1 uncultured Spirulina sp.
TCGATGACATTTATACTACGGGGGCAACAGTGAAAGCGGCGGCGCAGGTGCTCCGTCGTGCGGAGTTAAGCCTCGCGGGGGTGGTTGTTGTGGCCGTGCCCCAACGGTCTCCCCGTGCTCCTGTGTCGCGATCGCCCTCTCGTTAAATCCCCCATGACCCCCATTCCTCTCAAAACCCACGTCAACCAATTTCTCGCCAAACCGATGGTGCGCTGGTGGATCGTTGGCCTCTTTTTCACCGGGTTTAACTTTCCCCTCCTCTATGTGCTCAAAGAAGTGGCAGGCTTCTCGGTGGCGATCGCGTCCCTGATCGCCGCTGAACTGACCACCATCATTCGCTTTTTCCTCAACGATCGCTGGGTCTTCGGCCACACCGCCCCCACCTGGAAACGCTTTTGGCAATATCACGTCACCAACTTCGGCAGCTTCATCGTCTGGTGGGGCGGCGTGAATCTTTTCGATGCGATCGGGGTTCACTATCTTCTCGCGGCCCTCCTCGCCACCGTTACCTCCGTCGGCTTAAGCATGGTCACCAATTTTCTCTGGATTTGGCGAAAAAAGCCCGCCCCATCCGACCATTCCGCCCCCTAATCGCGTGATTTCTTGTCAATTCCTAAAATTATCCGTAAAAGTCGCTCGAAAGTGAAAAACTCGTTCTATCTTAGGGGGTGAGCGTCGTGCTCATGGAGATGCTGTGACGTTAATCTAGCCTCTAAATCACCCTGACTCCCCGCTCGGTTGTGCCGACGGTGGTGTGTCAGACTCTCATAATTCCTCAATTGTGGGAAGATATCACGGTTGGATTGTACGTCAGCCAACAAAAGGAACTTACACAAGCTGTTAGGGTTTGTTGTGAGTCAAGCACCATTAAACAGGACTTAATTGATCGTTAAGGAGTTGTCATCTTGAAAAAAGTAGAAGCTATTATCCGGCCCTTCAAGCTCGATGAAGTCAAAATTGCCCTTGTCAATGCGGGCATCGTGGGGATGACGGTCTCCGAAGTGCGCGGGTTCGGTCGCCAAAAGGGGCAAACGGAACGCTATCGGGGTTCAGAATACACCGTGGAATTTCTCCAAAAGCTCAAGGTGGAGCTGGTTGTTGAAGATGACCAAGTGTCCATGGTGACAGAGAAAATCATCGCAGCATCTAGAACGGGTGAGATTGGAGACGGGAAAATCTTTGTGACGCCCGTTGAGAAAACGATTCGGATTCGTACCGGCGAAGAGAATCTCGAAGCGGTTTAGCGATCGCACCAACACCACAAATTCATATTGCAAAGGGTTGGCGCGGGCCAACCCTTTTCGCTGGGCCTGATTCCGGTGGCGATCGCCGCCTGTCCCCTTTGGAAAGGCACTTTAACTCAAGAAAGCACTATCTTCATAGTCCCAACTCGCTAGCAATCTGTTCTAGGGCTTCCAGTGCGCCCATTGGGAGCGATACAAAATTTTCTCCATCTGGAACTTGGGTATCGTTAGGATTAATCCGAATCAAGGTTGCGTGAGGATAACTCATGGCAATATCTTCACAATATCGCCGTAAACCAGGTACAGTTTCACCCGCTCCACATTCAATAATGACCATCCTTTTATTGCGGTTTTGGCTCAACCAAGCGCGATGACGCTGAGTTGCGTCTATCGTTGCTTCCCAAACATAGTGGCTATCCCCAAACATTAAAATATGGGGACGGGCTATCTTTCGGCAATGGGGACAGGTCGGCAAGGTTTCTTGGGCCAGCATTGAATGGGGATCAATTTCGACAGACAGCGACTCAGCAGACCAAACACGCTGGCGACAGGGTTGGATACATTGCAGAATGTGGATGCTGCCATGACAATCATGAATTTTGTCGGCATCAAAGCCCGCTTTTTGAAACTGTCCATCGACATTGGTTGTTTCGACAAAATAGTTCCCTTGCTTACTCTCACCCAGTTTCAGCAAGATTGTATAACCTTGATGGGGGATCGTATTCCGATAGAGATTGAGTTGGTAGCCCCAAAATCCCCAGGCCAAGCGAGGATGACGACGCAATCCACTAGGGCGAGTCATTTCCATATAGTTAGTCCCCAGTTTGGCGAAGGGAGGATAGTCGTTATAAAGACCGCCCATCCCTCTGAAATCTGGCAAACCAGAATCAACCCCCATGCCTGCCCCCGCAGCAATTAGGAGAGCATCGGCAGCTGTAATGATGTTTGCGACTGTCTTGATGTCAATCATCACATTTATGCTCTCAGTAATGGTATCGTTCGGCGCGGAGGTGGTCGATGAATTGGCGGGCGGTGCGACCGGAGCGGCCATTGTGGCGGGTGGCCCATTGGCGGGCGCGAAAATCGAGATCATCCGGCGCAAGGCTCAGACCTTCACTGTGGGCGAGATGGCGAACGATCGCTAAATACAAATCTTGATCCGCCGGGCCAAAGGTGAGGGTGAGGCCAAAGCGATCGCTAAAGGATAGCTTTTCTTGCACCGTGTCCCAACTGTGAACCTCTTCGCGCTCCATGGGTCGGGGGCGGTCTTCAAAGAATTCGCGGATCAGGTGGCGACGGTTGGAAGTGGCATAGACCACCACATTGGCCGGGCGGGCCGTCACACTGCCTTCGAGGACGACTTTTAAGGACTTAAACGCCTCGTCATCCTCCTCAAAAGACAGGTCATCGACGAAAATAATAAACTTTTGCGGCAAGGTGCGGAGGGTTTCCAAAATTGCCGGGAGGTTGTGCAACTCGGCTTTAGCCACTTCAATCAGCCGCAGACCGCGATCGCCGTAGGTGGTTAATAATCCTTTAATCAGCGACGATTTTCCCGACCCCCGACTGCCGTAGAGCAGCACATGCAACGCGGGCAACCCCTGCAACAAATACTCGGTATTGCTGATTAGTTGGGCTTTTTGGTCTTCGTAGCCCACCAACTGCGGCAACTGTACCGGGTCAGGTTCAGTACTAC
>CAZCWE010000277.1:2950-6016 GCA_964502285.1 uncultured Spirulina sp.
CCCTGCTGCTGGTAATACTGGGCGAGGGGCGCGATCGCCTCTTGCCAATTGTCCCAGGCACTCAACAACGTCTTCGCCGCCTGCCCCGTCCAAATTATCGGGGATTGCGGCAGCTTGCACACCGCCCGCACCCATTGGGCAAGCTGCTCCGGAGGGCATTGAGCGAGATATTGCAAAACGTGGAGATCGTGGCGAGCGGCGGCCGCTAAATTCGGGTCAATTGCGTCAAAAGGATGCCGTTGCGCCGCCTGACTAAAGGGATTATCCGATCGCAAAATGGCTTGCATGATCAACGCTGGCCAACTTTTGCCCGTGGCAGCGATCGCGCTAAACCATTGCCCATAGGCCTGGAGGGATTGCGTCGCGTTGCCCCCTTGGAGAGTCGTTAACAGGCGTAAAAACTGTTGCGCGATCGGTTGCTCCACCACATCGCGGTAGAGCAGCAGCGAGGCGGCCTGTTGTTGGAGAAGATGGAGAGACGGATTAACAGAAGACATGGGCAACGCCAGGAGGGGGATCTGTTTCAATTATTGCGAATCTTGGCCGCGCTTCTCGATCAACTTCACAGAATGCGATCGCGCCCCCCACAATCAAGGCAACACAATCACCGGCGTGCCCACCGTCACCTGGTCGAACAACGCCACCACATCGGCATTGCGCATCCGCACACAGCCATGGGACACCGCCTGACCAATCAGCGACTCATCGGGCGTGCCATGGAAGCCGATCGCATTTTGCCCATCGGTCCAAAACCCGATCCAGCGCACCCCCAAGGGGTTATCCGGGCCCGGCGGCACGATCGCATTGGTAAACGGATGTTGCCAGGTGGGGTTCGCCACCTTTTGCCGGACGGCAAATTCCCCCGTGGGGGTTTCCCAGCCTGTCCGCCCCACCGCGACAGGATAGGACACGATCAGCGTTTCGCCGTGGTAATAGTCCACACGGCGATCGCTCAACCGCAACACCACCCGCTCCGCCGTCGGCAAAAACTGTTCCACCGTCCCCAGATCAGGGATGCCCGTCCCCGTTGAGAGAATAATCTCCGGCATGGCTCGCGCCACGGTCGGCAGTGCCGTCACCAGCACCCCGCCCACCAGAATCGCCCCTCGGAATCGCTGCCAAGTCTTCATCGCCAATCCTCCATGGCAAACCCATCCCGCTCGGAAATGAGCGCACTACTCACCCACGACTGTAACGCCTCGGTGATGGTCAGTTCCTGGGTTTGGCGATAGGCGATCGGCAGGCGCAGGGTTTCGTGGTGAAAATACCCTTCGGCCAAGGCTTGGAGAATTTTCATATTTTCAGGACTCGCATCATCGATATCTTCGCGGACTTGGGGGCGTTTGCCCTTCAGGTCGCGGCGGAGTTGGGCGAGGCGTTCGGGGTCGAGCCATTGGGTGAGGGCATCGGTGGACAGTTTCGGCTGGAGGCGGATGTAGTGGTTGGGGTAGCGATCGCCCAAGGTCACCACCTGCTGCGCCGTCTCCTCGATCACATCCTGGGGCGCGTCCATCAGCACATCGGCGATCCGTTTGCCCCACTGGGCCAGCCCCCAATGTTTGGTGTCCTTGTAGGGATAGCCTATCGTGCTTTCCCCCGTGCCGATGGACAAAATCCGCAAATCTTTAAGGGTGTAGCCCAATTTCAACGCCGCCACGATCGCGCAGGTGCTCGGATTATTCGCCCCCACCCCTCCATCAATGAGGGAACAGCTATAGCCATTGGCCTGGAGCGGATAGGAGGGGAAAAATGTCGGAGCCGAAGCCGAACAAATCACCGCTTCCCAGACTTTGCTCTGGGAATACCAAGCCGCTTCCCAACTTTTAAAAATCACCGGGCGACGTAGCATCGTGTCGTAGGCGGTGATTAAGAGTTTGGGGGTCTGGTGTTGCAGTTCCGCGAGGGTGCGCTGGCCGTATTGCTCTTTGAGGACGGATTCTAGCCCCGCGTGGGAAAATTTGGGAGCCGATAAGCCATGTTGCAAGACTAAGGGCAGGCGTTGCGGCGAAAAATAGCCCCAATAGCCCTGATAGGGAAAAATCCGCCGCCCTTTTTGCAGATAAAGCTGCATCATCTGTTCGCTACTGGTGCCGAGGGCAAGACCTGCCGCGAGGATCGCCCCGGTGGAGGTTCCGGCGATCAGGTCAAAATAATCATGGATGCGTTTGCCGGTTTGCTGGAGGAGTTCTGCTTCGATCAGTGCTAAAAGCTGGGCGGACAGCACGCCGCGCATCCCTCCCCCATCAAGACAAAGTATTTTAAAGGCCATCACTCACCACCCTAATCACTGTGCTGTTTTGCGCGTCTGTTTTTAAATCATACGGGTTGGGTTCCGGTCGGTGCTCAATTTTGGGCAAAAAAGTTAGACGAGCGGCGCGATCGCGTCTGATTCGGCTGCGGGGTCAGGCAACACTAAGAGGGCATGAGCCTTAGAGGGGTTCTGCGATTTTTGTCACTGAACCCATTTCGACGGTGACGGTATCGAGGCGATTATCGTTGGGACGATAGGAGAGAAGTTCGATCCCGATGGGTTCGCCTGTGGTTAAGTCTTTGATTAAAATGATGCCGTTGCCAAGTTCTGTGGCGATTTGATTTTTGCGGGGAGGTTGCAAGAAAACGGTGAGCAGTTCCATTTCGGGTTCGTAGTAGATTCTTACCTGTGCCATAGGGTTTCTCCTTCTTTGATTGCATCAGTTTGATAGGCTGTGATCAAAAACCCATCTCCGTTTAAACGACGAGCAACAGCGGCTACCCAGCGTTTTTCTTTGAGAATGAGGTAAAACAGCAGCACATTAGGATCATGACTACTGCGGCAAATTTTGTCAGGGTTAGATAAGGTTTGTTGAATTTCTGATTCTAGATCAGCAATATCAGGATGTTTCAGGATTATTTTTTGCCAATATTCTTCTGATGTGCGAACGGTAAAGTTCAGAGGTGTCATTATTTCAAATTTATTCGTCAACTATCACGTCCTGCATTTTTTACGGTTTGCTTTGTGCCCGATACGCATTTTCGTCAGGGGTGATGGGGAAGGTGCTGAGGATGTGGGCGAATTCGGGTTCGGTG
>CAZCWE010000278.1:0-2125 GCA_964502285.1 uncultured Spirulina sp.
CACGATCAGCATGGCGTTGCGGAAGACATGGCCATAAAGCACCCGGCTTTCGGTCAGGCCCTTGGCTTTCGCGGTGACGACGTACTGCTTCTTGATCTCTTCGAGGAACGAGTTCTTGGTGAGGAAGGTCGTGGTCGCGAAAGCCGAGAGCGCCAAGCTCTTCGTTCCCCTCTTTCTCGCCGGCTTCGCACTCCTTTACGCGCGGACTCTCTGGCGCCGCCTGGCCGAGTCGCTGCTCGCGCCCCTGCTGGCGATTTTTCTGATCGTCCAGCTGGTGCTCGGCATTCAGGCTGAACACCAACGTATCAATCTCCAAAGCTGCCAGTTCGGATTCAAAGGGACGAATGAGCCAATCGTAGAGTTGTTGCGCGGGTTGGAGATAGCTTGTTGGGCTCCTGGTGTTTTGGACGGCACGTCGGAAACTCCCCGCAACTTGTTCAAAACTGTCGGAGGAATCGAGCGAAATGTTACGGGTCAGGAGTTCATGTTCGGGATGAACCAGAATGAGTTGAATGGATTGACCCTGATGAATGGCATAGAGCACCACGGCACGGGTTCCGGTTTCTTGCTCAATGGTTGCGAGCATCTCGTGGATACCTTGGACGGTGACGCTGCGATCGCTCAATTCCTCGCCTAAAAACTCCTCGTAGTCATCCTCAAGCAGTTGATCCACATCAGCCACAAGGTCAGCGTTTGTTGCCAAAAAGTCGAGTTGTTGAAAGGCGGTGAGGTCTGGGGGTGAAACACTCACCGCATCCAGCTCTGGCAGCGCAACATTGAGGTCTAAGATCGGATTATCATTCTGCTCCCAGACAATCTCTAGCTGTCCGTTGCGTTCTTCAATGTTGGTCGTTGCGCCGATAATATCGCCGACGAGCACCGCAAGACGCTCCACAGGGCTTGATGCCGTTGAAGCCCCCGACGCGATTGCAATAGGTGTTGAAATGGGTGTCGTATTGGGGCTGGGCGTTGGGGAAGTCCAGAATGGGTCTAGGCCTAAACCGGGTACGGAAATGATCTGAATGCGATCGCTGTCTTGGGTGTGGGTCGTGAAGTAGCGTGCGGTGGGGGTGATGCTCGATAGGGGGTTGGCATTGTCGCGAACAATCCGCCCAGCGGTTCCATTGATTGTGCCATCCCCAACGATGAAGGGAACAACACCACTGCCCCCATGCTGAATAGCGATCGTGCCGCCGTCACTGCTGCCGACGGTGGAAATACTGTCGTTTGTGCCGCTGATGGTGGAATCAGCAGTGAAGAAGCCTATCGTTGTGGCATTCACGTCGCCACCTTGACCATTGGTGCTGCGGCTATCAAGGGCCGCCGTGTGGATGGAGCCAGGCGCATTGAGGTTAATATCCCCCGCATCTGTGGTGCTGGAGGTGTCGAGCAACCGGGTGCGAATTGCACCGTTCGCACTGGTTAAGGTAATCCCCTCGGCGGTGGTGATGTTGTCGGTGGTGATGTTTTGAGTCGCCGTAATCCTGACTCCCTGGGGGTCAGTGGTGGTGATGTTCCCACCCACAGCAACGCTATTCAGGGCAGTGGTATCGCCAATCCCAGCACTCAGGCGCACAGTCCCTTGCCCCGCGTCAATGCCTAAATCCACGGCTCCATCAAGGGAACCCTTGATCTCAATATCGCCAGATTCTGCGCTCCTGATGGTGAGATTGTCTTGAAGCTGAATGCCGGAGTTCGGTGCTTGAATCAGAATATCGTTCCGGTTCGTTTGGATACTGCCGCCCAGGGTAAACTGCCCTCTGCCACTGACATTCTCACTCACAAGCTGAATCTTGCCACCAGCGTTTGTGTTCGACAAAGACCTCGCAAACATAGCGCCTGTGGTCAAATCATTGTTGGAGCGCAAGATGATGTCACCCCCCTCTCCGTTACCGGATGCGGTGACGATGCTGCCAAAGCTGGTATCAATATCGCCATAACTTGTTGTTTGGATTGTGACATCACCACTATCCCCATTGAAACCACTGACAAAGGTGATAATGTCACCCGTGCTGATGTCAGCCGGGCTAATTAAAAAAACATTGCCGCCGTTTATGAAAAAACAGGTCAATAAACCGGTGATGAAAACGCCTAAATTATACTTTTTGAATAATGGTGTTGTGAA
>CAZCWE010000278.1:2135-5961 GCA_964502285.1 uncultured Spirulina sp.
CCGCCAGAAGCATTGAGAATGCCGCCTGTTGCATCAATAGACTGCCGACCAGTACCGATATTAATATTTCCGGCATTCCCCTTCGCGCTGGTATTGATATCAGCAACTCGCAATGTGCCGCCGCTGACTCCGATTGGAGAGGAGGTGACACCCACTGAAACGTTACCACCGTTGCCTGTTGCAGAGGAGGTATCTAAAACTGCACCCGTCGTCCCGGAGAATGCATTGATACCGCTAACGGAATCTAAAATGATGTCACCGCTCTCAATTGCGCCACTGGTTTTAATGCCACCATCACGAATGAGAATCCAAGTAGCCGCAAGATCAACATCTCCACCATTGCCAAACTCAGAAGTCGTATCAATTAGCCCAAAGTCAGCTTGACTCGCAAAAATATTATAGGCATAATCCACATCAATGCTGCCGGACTGTTGATACCTTGAGGATGTAATGATGGTTTCGGCTGATAAACTTTCACTAGAAATGTTGCCGCCATTGCCAAACTCAGAAGAAGTATTCACTAGGTCTGCTCTCAGGAACCTCCCAGCCAAAATATCACCGCCGTTCCCCTGCCGTGAGGAAGTATTGATTTCTGAAAAACTGTGGATACCCCCTGTACCAATCAGCCCTGGTATACCCGTAGAGATACTCCCGCCGTTACCCAGTTCTGATGAAGTTATTATTGCGGTGTGGGGGATACTGGAGGCAGTGCTTATCCTACCAGGTGTAGATATGCTCCCCCCATCACCATTTTTTGATGATGTATCTATCGAGAAAAGCACAGAAAAAGAATCTGTTGAAGAAATATTGCCCCCATTGCCAAGCTGAGATGAGGTGTTCACTCTCTGGAAACTGGTATGTCCAGATAGGTTTAGATCACCGCCATCTCCAAACACAGAAGAGCTATCGACATTATCAAGCGATGATCCAAAGAAGGAAGAAATAAATATATCACCACCACTGCCAGTATCAGAAGAGGAATCTAATTCGTTGACATTAACGTAACCATTTGCACTGTTTAGGCTAATCGGCCCACCATTAGTGACGGCATGATTTAACAATATGTCTTCATCTGCTTGAAAATCTAGAACAAGTTCTGGGAGATCGGAGCTAAGATCACTGGAAAATGTTCCGATTCTTCCACCCGACTTAAACGTAATTGCAGGATGATCAGGGTCAACAATCGGATTGATCGCATTGATGGATAGATTGCGAAAGCGAATGTTACCGCCTGCATTCACCTGTAACGATGCACCTTCATAATTGTTGATGACAAAATTGTTGCCAACCTCAAAAATTGCATTGCGTGACCGGATCAGGTCTGAAGAGCGAGTTCTGAAATCTCCCCCCACGTCAACGTGAGCATCCAACGAGATGATGTCTCGACTGGTTAAGGTGGTGTTGCCCCCGCTTTGAATCGCGTTTAACGGTAAATGGTTGAGTGCAGAAATTTCGATACCCTCTGTGCCCTCAATGTCTAAATCTCCCCCCACGCGAAAGAGCAGTGGCGTGGTTACGCTGTCTTGAGCGATGACTTGAGCCCATGACTCAAGGCGTAAATCTCCTGTTACTTCAATCTGACTGGCTGAGATGCGAATATTCTCGATCGCCAAGACCGTTGCTGCATCGCCTGTGATGTCGTTTTGAATCACCACCTCTTGAGGGTTTGCCGTGGTTGTGAGGCTGATGCCTTCCGACTGTGCGCCCGTCAACAATGCCGGTAAATCCAATCCCGATAATCCCCGTAATGCGGGTGCTGCGCCAGATCGCGAGAGGCCAATCTCCAGACTCAGCAGATTTCCGGGTTGCGAGATGCGGACTACATTCCTACCGACGGCTGAAATCACCAGATTGCCCCCAGAGAATTGACCCTGGCTCTCCACCGTTCCGCCAATGAGCCCCACCGTCTGACCTGACCCGACGGAAAGATCCGCCTCACTGGCGATCGCACCCGGTTGGTTGTTATCAAACGCAAACTGCCTCGGCTCACTGGTGAGCAGCGTATAGTCTGGTGTGCCGATCGCATCAAACCACCCACGACTAAACCCAATGCTGGTCGCCGTGGTCGCCACGAAATCACCGCCCACATTCAAACTCGCACCGGAACCAAAGACAATCCCCGCCGGATTCATCAGGTACAGGTTTGGGGTTGCCTGAATCAGCCCATTAATAAAAGAAGGGTCGCCACCGACGACCCTGCCAAAAATATTTGTGATATTGGGATGACTGAGGAAATTTGCGATCGCACCGCTACTTAACCCAAATTGCTGGAACGAGTGGAAGAGGTTCGCCCCGGCTTGGGTTCCTCCGTCGATGTTATACCGGTTGCCCTGAATATCGATTACCGTTCCTGTACCGTCTGGGGCGGCCGTGATGGATTGGGTGAATCCTGCTTCTCCCGTGAAAGTAGTTAGGAGACATCCTGCCAAAAAACCTAATGGAATACGAAACATAGCAAAAATACGTAGAAGACAGGTATACAGCGTAATCATTTCTCAGTATAAATCAGGGCAGATGAAACTGGTGCTATTCCGCGCAGTGATACTGTTCTCCGTCCCCAACATCCGGTTGATCCATCATGATCGCCCCGGTCATCCTGATACCATCAAAAGAGGTGCATCGTTTCTGGACGCTCGGCTCGATGGTTGAGGGTTCCGTAACACGAAGGCTGAACGAATAGAACGAAACGAGATGTTGTATTTAACGTATTTGGATGTCAATAGTTGGCTGATTGAATGGGCCGAGCTACGGATTTTGGTTGATCCGTGGTTTGTGGGGCCGCTGGTGTTTGGTAATGCGCCGTGGTTTTTCAAGACGGAACGGCGATCGCCGCGCTCCATCCCGGACAAGATTGATCTGATTCTGTTGTCCCAAGGCATTGAAGATCATGCCCATCCGCCCACCTTGGCGAAGTGCGATCGCACCATTCCCGTCATCGCCTCTCCCACAGCGGCCAAGGTGGTTCAATCCCTTGGGTATGAACAGATTACGGCCCTGAAATCGGGGGAAACCTGGCGGAGCGATCGCCTCCACATCCAAGCCGTCCCCGGTGCAGCCTTAGGCCCCACCGTCACCGAAAATGGTTATGTATTGACCCATCAAGCCACCCAACAGCGGCTCTACTACGAACCCCACGGCATGCACTCCGCAACCGTACAGGAAGGCGGCCCCATTGATGTGGTGATCACGCCCTTGATCGATTTGAAACTGCCGCTCCTCGGTGCATTCATTCAGGGCGCGAGTACGGCGCTGCCCCTCGTGCAGGCAGTCACGCCCCAATTCATTCTGCCCACGGCTGCCGGGGGGGATGTGGTGGCCACGGGACTCCTGACCCATATTTTGCAGAGCAGCGGCACGATCGCATCCTTCCAAGCCGCCCTTCAATCCCACAATTTAACCACCCAAGTGATCGAACCGACACCGGGCGATCGCACCCCCATCCCCCTCGCCGCTGGGGTCACATCCCCATGAGGGCGCGGGTGGTGGGCGTGATGGGGCCCGGAGCGGGGGCGACGACGACGGATTGTGAATTGGGCGGGGCGTTGGGGCGGGCGATCGCGTCTGAGGGCTGGACGGTGTTAACGGGTGGGCGACCCAGTGGCGTGATGGCGGCGGTGAATCGGGGCGCGAAGCAAGCCGGGGGCTTGACGATCGGGATTTTGCCGGGGCGCGATCGCACCCTCGCCGACCCCAATGTTGACGTGGTGATTAATACCGATCTGGGCTATGGGCGCAACAACATCAATGTTTTATCGTCCGATGCGATCGTAGCCTGTGGGATGGGGTTGGGCACAGCCTCGGAAGTGGCGTTAGCCCTGAAAAACGG
>CAZCWE010000279.1:0-406 GCA_964502285.1 uncultured Spirulina sp.
GCCCAAACCCACACCTTCCCCCTTCGCCCCCACCAAGACCCCGAAATCATCACCACCCTGCCCACCGATCCACCCTTCGACCCCGCCACCAAAACCACCACCAACTTCACCGAATGGCTCAAACACTACAAAACCACCTACCAAAACAGCCGCAAACAAAAAGACAACGCATCACAGTGGCGCGATGAACTCCCCCCACTCCTCAAACCCCTCCCCAAACTCCTCAACATCCCTCAAATCCTCGCCAAACTCGACAACATCCAAACCCTCATCCTCATCCCCCACCGCGACCTCCATTTACTCCCCCTCCACGCCCTCCTCAATTCCTCCCAAGTCCCTCTTGCAAAGGGGGATTCAAGGGGATTCCGCATCACCTACCGCCCCAACCTCACCCTGCCCACTCCCA
>CAZCWE010000279.1:416-5932 GCA_964502285.1 uncultured Spirulina sp.
CTCGAAACCGCCCTGATTCATCACCTTTACCCCACCGCCCAACCCCTCACCGATGCCGCCGTCACCCAATCCGCCGTGATCCAAGCCCTCCAAACCCCCGCCCCCGCGTTTCACTTCACCGGCCACGCCGCCCACGATGCCGAAAACCCCGAAGCATCCGCCCTCTCCCTCGCCAACGACGAACCCTTCACCCTCCAAACCCTCGACAGCCTCGACAAGATCAATATCCCCCTCGTCTGCCTCGCCGCCTGCGAAACCGGCATCGCCAACCAAGGCGAATTTATCCGGGAATTTGTCGGATTTCCCGCTGTTTTCCTTAAACAAGGCAGCCGCTACGTGTTGAGCACCCTCTGGACAGTTAACGAAACCTCCAGCATGATCTTTGTCGTCGAATTCTTCCGCCACTATCAACATCACAACGACCCCGTCGCCGCCCTCCACCACACCCAAACCCAACTCCAAACCCTCACCTGGCGCGACCTCGCCCAGTGGTATCGCGATGCCTATGATCCTCAGTTAAAACGCACCACCCGCGATTGGCTCCGCAGCCTCGCGAGTAATATTGAGGATGAGCCGGGGCAGTGTCCCCCAGCGCAAACGCCCTACAATACGCCGTATCATTGGGCAGGGTTCATCTTGACCACCGCCGCTAGCCAATGATGCTCACCCTTGACCAACTCCGCCGCCAAAAACGGGCTGACATTTTGCAAATCGCGGCCAAGTACCACGCCATGAATGTGCGGGTGTTTGGCTCGGTGGCGCGTGGGGAATCAACCCATACCAGTGATGTGGATTTTTTAGTGGAGTTGCCGCCGGGTCAGAGTTTGCTGAAGCGGATCGCGCTGCAACAGGAGTTAGAAGATTTGCTCGGTTGTCCGGTGGATGTGGTGAAGCCGAGTAACCTGCGTGAGTCGATTCGGGTGCGGGTGCTTCAGGAGGCGATCGCTCTGTGACCCCGGAAGAACGCGGCTACCTGCAAGACATTGACCACTGCATCACGAAAATCATCACCTATACCGGGGGCGATCAGTCCCGATTTTTGAACACGCCGATGATGCAAGATGCGGTAATTCGCAATTTTGAAATCATTGGCGAAGCGACGAAACGCCTCTCGCCGGAGTTGCGTCAAACCTGCCCTGATGTGCCGTGGCGTGCGATCGCAGGGCTGCGCGATGTCTTGATTCATAACTATGGCACAGTCGATCTGCTCGAAATTTGGGGCATTATTGAGGAAGAGTTACCCATCCTGCACCACGCAATTCATGGACTTTTAAGATCATGACCTATGCCAAACTTGAGGCCACTGCCTTTTTAGCCGCTCTCGTTGCCACCCCAGACAGCGAAGCAGTTCCCACGTTGAGTTCAGGCTTATTAGAGCCTGATCCCAGTGACTTTTTAGATGCCGTCGAAGCAGAAACCGTCGGCAGTTTGTTCTGGAACAAATACCAGAAATTTCATCAGCAACTGGTAGCCGGATACAGGATTAAAGAGCGCAATAAAATTCTTGAATCTGCGGGGTCTGAAATTGACTCCGATCAATTTGCGTTAGGAGAAATTACCAATACATCTCTCTCGGCTGAAGAAATTATTGATAGCGCCCGCAAATCGTTCCAAAAATCGGGAAAAGAACCATTAGACTGGGCAGCAACGCTAACACAATGGCAACCTTAATTTATCCTCATCTATTCTGTTTTAGTTATCATCGTAAAACTAAAGAAAATCCTAGTATTGATCCGAGTTGGCAAACCTGGTGCGATCGCCATAAAGCGTTACAGAATGCCAATAAACCAGGTCGCTATGCGGGTGATGATTGGGATGCAATTTATACAGTGAAAGATTTGGGTGATACTCAAGGGCTGTTATTGTATGCGGCTGTTCGGGAAGAACATCACCCCCAACCACTGAATGCATTAGATAATTTGCGATCGCGTTTAGAAGGGATTGAAGGCGCGATCGGTCAAACCTGGTTAGTGCTTACTCAATGGCAACCAGAGCACGAAACTGACACGGAAGCCACCGTGATTCGTGACATTCTCAAATTCTGGAAGCTCAACCCGTCAGATACCAAACCCCAAGGCTCTTTGGTGGGGAATCAGCTTGTTTCAGTCTCCCTCGCGTCAGGTCAGACTCTAGTGATCTGTTTGGCTCAAGCTGCCGAAAATATGACCGCTTTTGCATATTTTCATCATGAACTTCAGCGACTCTTTTACTACGAACATAAAATCCATTGGAGCTATCACCAAGGCCAAAAAATAAAGCAAAAATTGAGCCATGAAAACTTCTTTCCTCTCACGGATGAAGTGATTCCCGTCAGTAATATTACTCTGGCTCAAGACCAAGCAATTCAAGGGAGTTTCGCTGACCTGCGTCAAACGCTCTATAACAATATGGAAACCCTCGATCGCCACACACGCGGCATTGAAGGCTTATCTCTCCAACTTCAAACCTCTAAAAGCAACCTCAAATCCTATAATCAGCGCCTCAACCGGATTCAAAACCTGTGCAAAGAATATCCGTGTAAAGAACATCCTTTCACCACTAAGTTAACCCTTTGGGATGATTTTGCGGCGAACCAAGCGACGTTTTATCAAGAGCAGATTCAACAGGATATTGAGAGTTTAAGCCCTGGTTTACGGGTGCGAGAGCAGCATATTAAAACGCTGCACGTCATTGTTGAAGCGGCCCAAGCGGAGCGCGATCGCGCCCTTGAAAACACGATCGCCGCTGCTGGGATTGGCATTGGGACTTCATCCGCTGCGGCTAGTTCCTGGGGTGGCCAGGACAATGCTCAACCTTGGCCGACCTTTGGCTGGAGTATTGCGCTGGGCTTGGGGTTTGGATTGGCGGTTTATGGCCTGTTGTGGGGAGTGCGGGGGCGCGATCGCCGTTAGGGAATGCCGGGCAGCAAACCCCCGCCCAGTGAATTAGCGGGGGATTGGATTCAGATTAAACCGTCAGATCGAGCCGACTGGTTGTGTTTTACGAGTCTTGGGGTTTGCCTAATTTCACATTCACCACTCGGTTAACCGCCTCGTCAACCTTGGGTAACGTCAGCACCAACACACCGTTGGTAAAGTCGGCAGTGACTTGGTCATTTTGGATGGGAACCGGCAGGGAAATCACCCGCTTAAATTGACCATAGCGGAACTCCGAATGATACACCCCATGACCCGATTCAGCATCTTTCGTGTCGTGATATTGACCAGCAATCGAAACACCGTCACGGGTCACATTGATGTCCACATCTTCAGCATTGATCCCCGGCAATTGAACCCGTAAGACTAATTTTTCATCATGATCTTTCAATTCCACTGCGGGTTTCCATGCCACCGTTTCAGACAATGTGGTGTTTGTCACTTCATCAAAGAGATGATCCATTTGGCGACGCAGAGTATCGATTTCGGAGAAGGGTTGCCAACGAATGAGAGCCATAATCTGTAACCTCCAGTTGCTTAAATCAGCTTGATTGCTTATGTCTGTATTGTGCAAAAGATCAGAGCGCGATCGCAGTCGAGAACACCGAATCAAGAAGGGAAAGAAACCGTAAATTACCCCTGTCTTAATCACGAGAAATGCAACTAATCAAACTCATCATGAATGACAATCTAGAAAACCGAACATCAGCAGGTGTCTAACCCGAATTCAGCCAAAAACTTAGGGCTCAAGGCCAGCCGCTCGTAATTTAGCCGCCAAGCGTTCCGCCCGTTCTCGCTCGTGATCAGCCCGTTCCCGCTCTTGTTCGGCTCGATTCCGTTCAAAGGCAACCCGCTCCGTATCCCACAGGAGTAGATTGCCGGCCTCATCCCACCAGCGCAACCAATAGCCCTGGAGGTTTTCCCGTTCTCCCTGCCAGAGACCGAGGAAAAGATTGAGTTCAGGTATCCAGAACCGGCCCTGTTCGTTGGGGGTTTGGAGGGTGTAGGGAGGGGTGTGGTTTTCCTGGCGGTAGAGTTCCAAAACCCCGGTTTTGGGGTTAAAAATGCCGTAGTTGGGGACGGTTAAAATTTGCTCGTAGAAGAAGAATTTTCCCGATCGCCATTCCTAGCCTGTTCGCCCCAAACTAGAGCCGCTGCTGAGTACATCCGGTGTGATGCATTCAGCAGCGGTGAGCACCCCTCCCAATTTATCGATCAACCCGTATTACGCATCCCGGCGGCAATCCCATTAATCGTTAGCAATGCGCCCCGGAGTAACTCTTCCTTGCTGTAGCGGTAGTGGATCACCCCAGAGGCTTGGCTGCTGTATTGCCGCAATCGCTTCAAGAGCGAGACTTGCAGGAAGCCGAGGGGCACAATTGTGCCGTTGCGGAGATAGACCGATCGCTGCAATTCTGGGTCGTCATCGAGGAGATTGGTGGTTCCTTTCACCTCTAGGACGATGTCGCAGGTGAGCTTAAATTCTTCCGCGATTTGGTCGAACACTTTCATGAAGCGATCGCGGTCTTCTGGGGCGGAGAGTTCCTGGACATAGTGGTTCGCCATTTGCAGATCCACCTTCGCCAGGGTCATTTCCACTTTAGAAATCGCCATGCGGAAGAACGGCCACTTGAAGTAAAAATACCGGATCAGTTTCAAGTTTTCTTCCGGCTCTTCATCCAAAAAGCTCTGAATCGCGCTGCCAACCCCGTACCAGGCGGGCAAGAGGAAGCGGCTTTGCGTCCAGCTAAACACCCAGGGAATCGCCCGCAGGGAACTGAGGTCTTTTTTGCCACTCTTGCGACGGGCAGGGCGAGAGCTAATCTGCAATTGGCTGATTTCTTGGATGGGGGTGACGGACATGAAGAAATCAATGAAGTCCGGTTGCTCATAAATTAGATTCCGGTAGCAGGTGCGCGATCGCGTCGCCAACTCCTCCATAATTTCATTCCACGGCTCAATATCATCAAAGCCGCTGCCCAGCAAACTCGACTGTAACACCGCCGTTGATGCGGTTTCGAGGTGATAGAGTGCCAATTCTGGCAGGGAATATTTCGACGCGAGCACTTCCCCCTGTTCGGTAATTTTGATCCGGCCGTTAATTGTGGAATTCGGTTGCGCCAAAATCGCCTCGTAGGCCGGCCCGCCGCCCCGTCCCACGGAACCGCCCCGCCCGTGGAAAATCCGCAGGGCAATCCCAAACTGGCTAGCGATCGTCTGCAACGCCTTCTGTGCCTTGTGAATCTCCCAGTTGCTGCTCAAAAACCCGGAATCCTTGTTGCTATCGGAATAGCCGAGCATCACCTCTTGGAGGGGTTCCGTGTGGGGCAGTTGCGAATGGGGTAAATTGGCCGCGGCTAATTGGGTATTCAGGGCCTCGTAACCGCCGGACAAGGTGGCACGGTACAAGGGCAAATTAAACAACGCCGTCATCACCGCTGGCGCACGTTTGAGATCGTCTACGGTCTCGAACAGGGGCACAATTTGAATGCTACTTTTCCCCGTCACCGGATCATACAGCCCCGCTTCCTGGGCCAAAATCAGCACTTCGAGCACATCGCTCACATCGTTGCTCATGCTGATCACGTAGGTTTGGCAAAT
>CAZCWE010000280.1:0-5928 GCA_964502285.1 uncultured Spirulina sp.
CACATGAGCGGACTTTGCGGCCTCAACAAAACCCCCAACGGTGTCGTCTTGGGTATGGTACAACTTCAACTTCCCGCCGTCGTCACCCCCGACGACCTCGCCCACCAAACCCAACGCATCTGTGACATCGTCGGCAAAGCGCGGCGCAACCTCCCCGGCATGGACTTGGTCGTCTTCCCTGAATATGCCCTCCACGGCCTTTCCATGGACACCAACCCCGATATCATGTGCCGCCTCGACGGCCCCGAAGTCGCCGCCTTCAAACAAGCCTGCATTGATCACCAAATCTGGGGCTGCTTCTCGATCATGGAATACAACCCCCAGGGCAACCCCTACAACAGCGGCATCATCATCGACAACCAGGGCGAGATCAAACTCTACTACCGCAAACTGCACCCCTGGGTTCCCGTCGAACCTTGGGAACCGGGCAACCTCGGCATTCCCGTCTGCGAAGGCCCCAACGGCAGCACCCTCTCGTTAATCATTTGCCATGATGGGATGTTCCCCGAAATGGCCCGCGAATGTGCCTACAAAGGCGCGGAAATCATGATCCGCACCGCTGGCTACACCGCCCCGATCCGCCACTCTTGGCAAATCACCAACCAAGCCAACGCCTTCTGTAATCTGATCTACACCGCTTCGGTCTGTATGTGTGGCACGGATGGCTCGTTTGATTCCATGGGCGAAGGGATGATCGTCAATTTTGACGGTGTGCCCTTGGTGATGGGCAGCCATCGCCCCGACGAAATCATCACCGCCGAAGTGCGCCCGGATTTAGTCCGCGAAGCCCGTCGCCATTGGGGTGTGGAAAATAATATCTATCAGTTCGGCCATCGCGGCTATGTGGCCGTTAAAGGTGGGGCGCAGGATTGCCCCTATACCTACATGCAAGACATGGTGCAGGGCAACTATCGCCTCCCCTGGGAAGATGAAGTCATCCACACCGACGGCACATCCTGCGGCTTTGATGCACCCACCCGCACCTATCAAGGCCCGGAGGTGAGTGCGATCGCCTCTCCCCAACCCCAAGATTAACGTGATTTGAAGGGGGCGCGATCGCACCGTGATCTAAGCGGCAGAGCCGCCCCCTATTCATTTCACGGTGAGAGCTATGACACGAGTGTTGTTCATTCTAGTCACTCATTATGAAGGGCTAATCGCACCATGATCAATAAACAGGGTCTATTTCTAGCACGTCAATCTCACAACAATCACCTTTCACTACATCTTTAGCACTACCCGCAAGGGTCTTAATCCCCTTGTTGATGGGGAGAGATGATTTCCAATTGATTTCGGATCGCGATCAGATTTTCGATAAATTTTGGATCGCATAGACCCCTAAACCAGTACTGAACCAATCCGGGGCCTTAAAGCCGTCATTTCAACACGTAATATTCAAACCAATATGTCAGAAACTCAACACATTTCAACACCATTGATCTGTCATTTTGAACACCCCCCACCTCAATACAGGACAAAAGTTGCAAGACTATCGATTTTGATGGAGTGGGAGCAGGATGCTCCCTATTTTTCTACAAAATCATCAGGATTTCAGCCCAAACCAGATTTTTTGTCTTGTACTGAGACCCCCACACCCTTTCGGAAATCATCAAGGACAAATCTACCCGAAATCTTTACCAAGATTACCCAAAATACTTTACGTCTTTTTGGTAATCTACCGGGTAATGACGATGGTTGCGAACAATAAAAGTCTAAAAATTGTAGCCATTTTAACAATTTATTGATCGACAATACACAATGAAACGACGCGATTTGCTCAAGACCGGCACTGCATTTTCCCTCGGCCTGTCCGTGGCTGCCACCCTCAAAGGCTGCACTTCAAACAATACCGATGGCAGCGAGACCGCTTCCGATTCCACCCCCGACAACGGCGACAGCGGTGATGATTTGGTCTTAACTATTGTCCAAGGGGGCGGGTTCCCCAACGGTCTCGATCTCCATCGTGCCGGCACCAACCGCCCCGCCTACGGGATTTCCTGGAGCATTTACGATCGCCTCATGACCTTCGGGACAAAAACCCTCGACGACGGCACTCTCTCCTACGACTACACCGAACTCCAGCCCGAACTCGCCGAATCCTGGGAAATCGCCGAAGATGGGATGTCCGTCACCTTCACACTCCGTTCCGATGCTGTTTTTCATGATGGCACGCCCGTCACCGCCAACGATGTGAAATGGTCGTTTGATCGTGCTGTGAGCATTGGCGGGTTTCCCACCTTCCAAATGAAAGCCGGGGCCCTAGAAAACCCCGAACAATTCAGCGTCGTTGATGATCAAACCTTTAAAATTGACTTCCTGCGCCCGGACAAATTAACCATGATTGACTTGGCCGTACCCATCCCGGTCATTCTCAATTCCGAACTCGTCAAACAACATCTCACCGATGAAGATCCCTGGGGCGCGGAATGGGTAAACAATAATGATGCGGGCGGCGGAGCCTATCAGATTGCCAGTTTTGAACCGGGTGAACGGCTCACCTTAGAGCGGTTTGAAGACTGGAAATCGGGCCCCTTACCGGCCATTGCGGAAGTGATTGTTTTGGATGTGCCCGAAGCCGGAAATCGTCGAGCCTTGTTAGAACGGGGCGATATTGACATCAACTTTGAAGTCTCCGAAAAAGACACCGACGAACTCACCGAAACGGGTAACTTTACCATCGCCTCCACCCCCATTGAAAACTGTGTCTATTCCATTGATATGCACAGCAATCCGGAGTTGGGCGGTGAGCCGAATCCCTTTGGAGATGTGAATGTGCGACGGGCGATCGCCTACGCCATCCCCTACGACGAAATCCTGCAAACCGCCTTCTACGGCCAAGCCATTCCCCTCTATGGCGCGGAGTCCGAAACCGTGACCGACACCGCCTGGCCCCAGCCCAGCCCCTACTCCACCGACATGGAGCAAGCCAAAACCCTCCTGGCAGAATCCAGCTATCCCGACGGGTTTAGCACCACCCTCGCCTTCGATCTCGGTACTCAAGAATGGGCCGAACCCCTCTGCGTCCTCGTCCAAGAATCCCTCGCCGAACTGGGCATCGAAGTCACCCTAGAAAAAGTCCCCACGGCAAATTTCCGTAGCGTTCTCACGGAAAAAACGCGCCCGATGATTGTCAATAACTTTGGCGGTTGGTTGAATTATCCGGACTATTTCTTCTTCTATTCCTACCACGGTCAAGATGCCACCTTTAACGGCAGTTCCTATAAAAATGCGGAGATGGATGCCCTGATTGAAACCGCCCTCAACTCCGAGCCTGGAGAAGAAGACTATGAGCAAGCGGTGAAAGATTTCATCACCTTGGCTTGGGAAGAAATGCCCCGCATTCCTATTGTGCAACCTACCTTATCTGTAGCGATGCAAACTAATATTGAAGGCTATCAATATTGGTTCCACCGTCAGCTTGATTTCCGCCAAATCAAGAAAGCCTAAGTCGCCTAAAGTTTAGTGAATCATTAATGTAGGGTGGGCAATGCCTACCGACCTCAAAACTGAGGTCACTTACACAAATAAATCAGTCATTCATAACCGTTAACACTGATGATTTTTGGGTAATGCCCACCCGACACAATCATTTTGCTTGGTTCCCATTTCCTCAGAACATCATGGCCCAACAGTCTAAACTGCGCTTTATTACACAACGCTTGCTCTCCGCCATTCCGAGCATCATCGGGGTTGTGGTGGTGACCTTTATTTTGACCCGGGCACTGCCGGGTGATCCGGCGGTATTTTTCGCCGGGCCATCGGCAACCCAAGAAGCGATCGACCAAGTTCGCGCCAATCTGGGCCTCGATCAAAGCCTGCCCGTCCAGTTTTTACGCTATATCCAAGACTTATTTAAAGGCGATTTAGGTGAATCGATCACCACGGGGCAAACCGTGATCTATGACCTCACCACTCGCCTGCCTGCGTCGCTGGAATTAACGATCGCAGCCTTAATCTTCGCCCTTGCGATCGCGCTCCCCCTCGGTATTATTGCCGCTCTCTATCCCAACTCCAAATGGGATCACCTGATTCGGTTTTTAATGACGGCTGGGGTCTCGTTGCCCACCTTTTTCACGGGGTTATTTCTCCTCTATATCTTCTACTATCTACTCAATATTGCCCCCGCTCCCACCGGACGTTTAGATCTGCTCACCTCTCCCCCCGATCAAATCACCGGTTTATTCCTGATTGATAGCCTGTTAACCGGCGATTTTGAAGTATTTATTCAGGCATTCCGGCAATTAATCATGCCCGCGATCACCTTGGGAATTTTCGCCCTTGCTCCTGTGGCACGGGTAACACGAGCGTCCATGTTGGCGGTGCTCAGTAGTGACTACATTCGCACGGCTCGCAGCCATGGTTTAGCCCCGCTGAAAATTCTCTGGAGCTATGCCTTTCGCAATGCATTACTTTCGATTTTGACCACGATGGGGGTGGTGTTTTCGTTCCTGTTGGGGTCGAATGTTTTGGTGGAAAAAGTGTTTGCTTGGCCGGGAATTGGTTCCTATGCGGTGGAGGCGTTGATTAGTTCGGATTATGCAGCGGTGCAGGGCTTTGTGTTGACGATGGCGCTGCTTTATATTGTGCTGAATTTAAGTATTGATATTATCTACGGCATGATTGATCCGCGAGCGGGTCAGTAAATGAGGAATCCCCCTTAGTCCCCCTTTTCAAGGGGGAATCCCCCTCAGTCCCCCTTTTCAAGGGGGAATCCCCCTCAGTCCCCCTTTTTAAGGGGGAATCCCCCTCAGTCCCCCTTTTCAAGGGGGAGGTAAATGGTTCATTTGTTGTGAACTCAGTTTTTTTGAAGGGGAGGTGAATGGTTCATTTGTTGCGAAACACGATCAATTTACTCAGTTAGCGCAGGACAATAAAACCTATGACACTTTCATTACGCCATACCCGCTATGTAATCGGAGAAAATGCGATTACTTTTGGGGCATTTCTGTTATTTTTCGGCTTTGTGTTGTTGGCGATTTTTGGAGATGCGATCGCACCCTACGATCCCCTCGCCAGTAATGCCAGTTTGGCCCTGAATCCCCCCTCGGTTCAACATTGGTTTGGCACAGATGCCCTAGGGCGCGATGTTTTGAGCCGCGTTTTAGTGGCGACGCGGTTAGATTTGGGGATTGCGATCGCAGCAGTGGCGGCATCGTTTATCGCGGGGAGTGCCTTGGGGGTTTTGGCGGGCTATTGGGGCGGCTGGGTGGATGCGATCGCCGGTCGTGTGATTGACACAATCATGGCATTTCCCCTGTTTGTCTTGGCGATGGGGATTATGGCTGCCCTGGGAAATTCTGTGGAAAATATTATTTACGCCACGGCGATTATTAATCTCCCCCTCTATGCGCGGGTGATTCGCTCGGAGGTGTTGGTGATTAAAACAGCGGGCTATATCGAAGCCGCAAAATTATCCGGCAATACAGATTTTCAAATTATGTCACGCTATCTTTTCCCTAATGCGTTACCCGTGATGATGGTGCATATTTCCCTGAATATGGGCTGGGCAATTCTCAATGCGGCGGGTCTTTCCTTTATTGGTTTAGGGGTGCAACCACCCACGCCAGAATGGGGAATCATGGTGGCAGAAGGAGCAACTTATATTATTTCGGGAGAATGGTGGCTGGCGATGTTTCCCGGCTTGATGTTGATGATTGCGGTGCTCTGCTTTAACCTCCTGGGGGATGGATTGCGCGATTTAGTTGATCCTCGTAAACGAACTTAAACCAATCATTTGAAATGTTAATGATGAAAAGAAAAGGAGTTAAACAAATAAGGAGTGAGCCACCAGAGGGGTGAGTAACCAGAGGGGTGAGTAATCAGAGGAGTGAGTAACCAGAGGGGTGAGCGGAGTCGAACCCCGGCAACCTCAGACTTCGACTCCGCTCAGACTTCGATTCTACCCAGTCTTCGACTCCGCTCAGACTT
>CAZCWE010000281.1:0-5918 GCA_964502285.1 uncultured Spirulina sp.
GGGGGATTGAAGGATGGTGTAGGCTCTTGAGATGGCTTTGTGTATAAGCAGTAGCCCACGGGAGAGGGCGATGGCGCGATCGCTAAACAATGCGATCGCATCCATACTGTTCGCGGATCTGTGCGTTAAAAAATTGACCGAGGGACGGGGCTTGTTTTAACTCGTGGTACAAATCCGCTGGTACGTCGTTGTAATGGTAGACACTGCCTTGGTTAAAGGTCACCTTGAGGATTTTTTTTTCCGCGTCGTAATCGGCTGATGCGATCGCCGCGCTCGTGTTTTTCAACAGTGGGAACGCAATCACATCGCGGATACTCGGCGCATCCGTCAGCAACATCACCAAGCGATCGATGCCAATCCCCAGCCCCCCCGTCGGCGGCATCCCATATTCCAGCGCCGCCAAGAAATCCTCATCCACACCGTGGGCTTCCACATCCCCCGCTGCCTTTTTCGCGGATTGCGCTTCGAGGCGTTGGCGTTGATCCACCGGATCAGTTAACTCCGAAAAACTATTCGCCGTTTCCCGTCCGACAATGAACAATTCAAACCGCTCCACGAGTCCCGGTTTTTCGCGGTGCGGTTTCGTCAAGGGCGAAATTTCGATGGGATAGTCAATGATAAAGGTGGGTTGAATCAGGGTTTCTTCGACCTTTTGCTCGAAGGCTTCATTGAGTAGATTGCCGATGCTGGCGCAATCCTCCGGCACGTTAATCCCGGCCGCTTTGGCCGCAGCGATCGCCTCACTCAACTCACCAAAGGCCGTAAAGTCAACCCCCGTCGCCTCTCGCACCGCATCATGCATCGTCACCCGCCGCCAGGGAGAGGTGAGATCAATTTCTGTGCCTTGGTATTGGATTTTTAACGTACCAAGCACCTCTTGCGCCGCCGTTGTGACCAGCGCCTCAGTGAGGGCCATCATGTCGTGATAGTCGGCGTAGGCTTGGTAAATTTCAATCGAGGTGAATTCGGGATTGTGGCGCGTCGAAACCCCTTCATTGCGAAAAATGCGCCCCAATTCAAACACCTTTTCAAAGCCGCCCACGATCAACCGTTTCAGGTGCAATTCTGTGGCAATGCGCAGATACAAATCCATCTGCAAGGTGTTGTGATAGGTGATAAACGGGCGAGCTTCCGCGCCACCGGCTTCGCTTTGAAGCACCGGGGTTTCGATTTCGATGAAGTCGTGGTCGTCGAGGTAGCGGCGGATTGAGGCGGTGATTTTGGCGCGACGGCGAAAGGTTTCGCGCACGTCGGGGTTCACGATTAAATCAACATAGCGTTGGCGGTAGCGTTTTTCCGTGTCCGTCAGGCCGTGCCATTTGTCGGGGAGGGGCAGCAGGGATTTGGTCAGCATCGTGTAGGTGCTGACGTTGACGGAGAGTTCGCCTTTTTGGGTGCGGCGAATCGTGCCGGTGACGCCGATGATGTCGCCCACGTCGGTGAGTTTTTTGAGGAGATTGAAGGCGTTGGGGCGGTCTTCCATGTGGGCGGTGACGCGCTTTTTGTCGAAGTAAAGCTGAATCGTGCCGCTCTCGTCTTGGAGGTTGAAAAATGCCAATTTACCGAAGACCCGCCGCGCCATGATCCGGCCGGCGATCGCCACTTGATCCTCCACTTCTGCTTCCGGGGCCAAATCCACATATTTGGCCTGCAACTCAGCAGCGTGGTGGGTGGATTCCCAGCGGTAGGCGTAGGGGTTCATGCCTTCGCCTTGGAGTTGATTCGCTTTTTCGAGGCGGGTGGCGCGGATGTCGGCTAGCGTGGATTGAGCGGGATTGGTGTCAGCAGCCATAGGTTAATCGGGTGTAGAGGTTGGGCGATGGAGCAGGGAGAAGAATTAAGTTGATTTTCTATTCAATTATAGCAAAATTTCAACATAAATTCGAGCCAATTGGGTCAATTAAGCAGACAACACTATACCCTAGAACCGAATTCCTGTATAGGGTTGAGCGATTGCGTCTGGGGTGCGATCGCGCCGCTCCACCGCCCCAAAAATTAACCAAAATTCAACGACAAAAGGGAGCAATGACTCCGATAATAGGAAATGAACGGTAACAAATTTAACAAAACTCATGCTTTCCTCCCAACCCCTCGCGGCCCCCACGGTCAACCAACAGGATCACCTGAACCTTGCTCCCCTCAACATCCCCACCCGTCTCCTGTTGGGCCCCGGCCCCTCCAACGCTGACCCGGCGGTCATCGCCGCCATGAACCGCCAACCCATCGGCCACCTCGACCCTGCCTATCTCCAACTCATGGACGAGGTGCAAAGCCTACTGCGCTACACCTGGCAAACCGCAAATCCCATGACTCTGCCGATCAGCGGGACGGGGTCGGCGGCGATGGAAGCGACCTTGGCGAACGTGGTGGAACCGGGCGATCGCGTCCTCGTGGGCGTGGCGGGTTACTTTGGCCATCGTCTTGTTGATATACCGGGCCGACGTTCGCACGCTCCATAAACCCTGGGGCGAAGTTTTCAACCTCGATGAACTCCGCACCGCCTTGGGCGAATGCCGCCCCCAAGTCCTCGCCCTCGTCCACGCCGAAACCTCCACAGGAGCCCGCCAACCCCTCGAAGGCATCGGTGCTCTCTGTCGTGAATTTGACTGCCTCCTCCTGGTGGATACCGTCACCAGCTTAGGAGCTGTGCCGCTTTTCCTCGATGAGTGGAACGTGGATCTCGCCTACAGTTGCAGCCAAAAAGGGCTAAGCTGTCCCCCCGGTATTTCCCCCTTCACCATGGGCCCCCGCGCCCTCGAAAAACTCGACAATCGCACCACCAAAGTCGCCAACTGGTATCTCGATATGTCCCTGCTTCGTAACTATTGGGGCAGCGGCCGGGTCTATCACCACACCGCCCCGGTCAACATGACCTACGCGATCCGCGAAGCCCTCCGCCTCCTGGCCGAAGAAGGCATCGAGCAGGTTTGGGCCCGCCATCAACGCAATGCCGAACAGTTATGGGATGGCTTAGCAGCCCTGGGCCTCCGCTGCCATGTGGATCAAGCCCATCGTCTCCCCACGCTCACCACGGTGCGGGTTCCGGATGGTGTGGATGCAAAAGCGGTGACGCGCCGCCTGTTGGAAGAATACAACCTCGAAATCGGCAACGGTTTAGGGGAACTGAGCGGCCAGGTATGGCGCATCGGCCTGATGGGCACGAACAGCCGCCCTGAAAATGTGGAAACGGTGCTGACGGCGTTGGGTCAAGTGTTGGGGCGTTAGGACGAGTCGCGGGATGGGGTCGCGATCGCGGCTAAAACCCGAAGATCACGACCCCATTCAGCACGCAACCAGCACGACACGGGGCGAGGTGCGATCGCGCTCCCTAGCGAATCGTGATTGTGTATTGACCGAGATCGTCGTTGCCGTACCCATTCACAAAGACGCGATAAACACCGTCATAAGGGAGCGTGATGGTGACGCTGGAATTGCTTTCACCATTGGCATCATCGTTTTGGGCCAGAATCTGGGAACCATCTTCGTTAAAAATGGCGAGGAACGTATCAAACTCGTTGCTTCGGAGTTGAATCGTGATCGATTGTCCCGATTGCCCTTCAAACAAATGTTCATCGTAAAAACTTCCGTCCTCGTACTGCCGATCGTTGCCTTCGAGCATGCCTTGGCGGAGAAACAGAAACCCCTGGGAGATACTTTGCGGATCGGGGTTGATCAGGCTGGCAATATCATCATTGCGGACTTCGGGAGGAGTGGGCGGGTTGCCGGTGGCACTGGGTTGGACTGCAATATCAGTGCCGTCGGGATTTGCAGGGGTTGGTAGATCTGTGGTGCTGGGCGTTTCGGGAGTTTCAGGAACTTCGGGAGTTTCGACGACTTGAGGCGTTTCAGGCGTTTCGGGAACTTCGGGCGTTTCAGGGGTTTCAGGAACTTCAGGAGTTTCGACGACTTGAGGCGTTTCGGGAACTTCGGGAATTTCGGGCGTTTCGACAACTTGAGGTGTTTCGGGTGTTTCGGGAATTTCAGGCGTTTCGGGAACTTGAGGCGTTTCGACAACTTGGGGCGTTTCGGGAACGTCGGGAACGTCAGGAGTAGCCGGAGTGACGGGGGGGAGTGCGGTGATTTGGGTGGGAATCCGATCGCTGGCTGATCCGGCATAGGTAATCACGCAGGTTTGGGCCATTGATTCGCTTTCGACCTCACAAGCTACGCCGATGATACGATAGGCCGGGTCGAACAGGGCTTGACGACGGGGCCGATTGCTTTGCCCATCATCGATGAGTAAACGGGCGATGAGGAGCAGCGGGCTGGGTGTACCGCTGACGCTTTGGGTGAAAGTGGTGGTGGTGTTAATGAGCAGGGTTTCGCTGGCTGCCATGCCGAGGGCTGTGGCAGACACATCGCTCAAACCGGGGGACACCTCCAGGGGCAACGCCGGGCGAAAGGTTTGGAGGACGGCGATCGCTTCATCGAGAGCTTCCACCCCTTCGGCGAAGGTGATCGGGTCTTCACCGGGAAAGTTGAATTGATTATTGCTGTAATAGGTGCGGAGGGTGGCGAGCCATTGGGCATACCGTCGAGGATTGGTTCTCGCTCGGTTTAACTCCTGGACTACCTTGAATTCCACCACGGACAGTCCCGTATTTTGGGTGGGGGTTTGGGCGACAGGTCGGGAGGGATCACGCTCTAGCTGGGCGTGGGCCGGAGCAGCTATGCCGTGGAGGAGCACTCCACAAGAGAGGGCGATCGCGCAACGTCGGATGGAAAACATAGTGGTAGTCAGCGAGTAGGATAGTCGTTCGAGTGGATGATAGACGATGAAAATATCAGGAATCGAGAACCGTTTGCTCAGGACAATGGGGGCTAGGTTGGGGTCTATAATACGCTCTGAGATGATCTCATAGGGCCTTGCCCTTTAGACTAAGTTTTGATGCTATTCTGTGATTTAATTTAACAAATTTGTAACAATTACCCTACCCAGTACGCCCCGCCCTGCTATGAAACTTGCTGAGATTCAACGTGCGATCGCAAAAGAAACCTCAACCCTAGAAACCAAAATCGAGAAACGCAAGTGCATTCTCGATACCTATGTTGGGGACCCCACTCGTCTCCGGATTGAGATGGAAAAATGGAAATCTGAACTGGAAATCTGGCACAAATGCCGCAACTGGATTGAACAAGTAGACGGCTAATCGGGAATTTCGCAACTCATCCCCGCAACCGTAACAGGTTGATTCATCCCCCGGTTCGAGTCCACCCCCCAGGATCGCATCGCGGCTGATCCGACCCCAGCGCAGGCAGCGCGATCGCTTAGGATATATGGGGTGTTCTTGAATCCAATCGTGCTTTGACTTCCCCCACGCTCCTGCTCATTGACGGCCATTCCCTCGCCTTTCGCTCCTACTACGCCTTCGCCAAAAGTAGTAGCGGCGGCCTGCGCACGGCCAGCGGCATCCCCACCAACGTCTGTTTTGGCTTTCTCAAAGCCCTCGTGCAGACGCTCCAAGCCCACCAACCGGACTATTTCGCGATCGCCTTTGACCGCCGCGAACCCACCTTTCGCCACACCCTCTACACCGACTACAAAGGCAACCGCAAACCGCCCCCGGACGACTTCCCCCCGGATCTCGAAAATCTTCAAGCCCTCCTCGCCCTGATGCAGATCCCGGTGTTCACCCTCGCGGGCTATGAGGCGGACGATATTTTAGGAACCCTCGCACGCCAGGGCAAAGAAGCCGGAATCGGGGTGAAAATTCTCAGCGGCGATCGCGACCTCTTCCAACTCGTAGACGACCAAGCCGCGATCCGCATCCTCTACTTTGAGCATCGATTCAGTAAAACCAGCATCGCCGGGGCCACCGAGTACAACGAAGCCCGCGTCTTGGAAAAATTCCACGTCCATCCCGATCAAGTCATCGACTATAAAGCCCTCTGTGGCGATAAATCCGACAATATTCCCG
>CAZCWE010000282.1:0-5887 GCA_964502285.1 uncultured Spirulina sp.
ATGACTATACTTGCCAATGAGTGCCAGAAGTCGAAAGACATAGCGGGTAGACCGATTTGCCTGATTTTTTCTGCCAAAATTGGGGGCGCCAATGTTGAAAACAGTGACGTGTTCATATTGCGGCAAACCAGCAATCGTGGACGTCTAGTGCGATTGCGGAGGAAGCCGTTTCAATATTGAGACTGTTGGTGCCGTAGATGGAGATAGACGTCTTGATCGCGCCCCAGACCACGATAGGGCGAGCGTGCCCCGTGGGTCAACCACGACTTGCAGCGGTTGTGGCGGCACAGGAAAAATCATTCGATGCATCATGTGTCACGGGCTGTCTCGCCATCCAGAGCCTTAGGCGTGCCACATTCTATGGCAGCAGCTAAGCATGCTCGGTAGTCCTGACAATACTCACCGGTCATTCACACCGGCTTGCGTATAAAGCGATCAGGCACCCAGGCGGCCAACCTGGCGAATGACCGCAGTGGATTGTGAATTCAATTGGTCCACTCCAGATACTAATTTCGCTATCCATTGAGCAAATTCTGGCCGGTGGTCAACCTATGTATTGGCGACTGCAATCTGATTACGTCCACGGCGTTTCGCGTCATACAACGCCATGTCGGAAGCTCGCAACAACCCGGCAGCCGAGGTAACGGATAACTCGTCGGAAGACGCAACGCCAAAGCTTAGGGTGACCTGTCCAGTCGCGGGAGCCCCTTGGTGTGGCAGGTTCAACGCGATGATGCGCTTGCTCATCACTTCTGCTACGGATCTCGCACCGCCCAGCGTCGTTTCTGGCAGCAGGATCGCAAATTCTTCGCCACCGATTCGGGCGACTACATCCCCCGGACGCAACAACGCGCCTTCCAGTGCTTGTGCCACCTCGTACAGGCATCTATCTCCGGCAGGATGCCCATACTGGTCGTTGTACTCCTTGAAGTGGTCAATATCGGCTGTAATGATCGAAAGGCTACTGCTGTCTCGTTCCGCTCTTCGCCATTCCCGCTCAAGCTCCTCCTCAAACAATCGCCGGTTCGGAATTTCGGTCAGTGCATCCAAGCGCGCCAACTTTTCCAATGCCTGGCCCGCCTCAATTGAGGACAGAAGTTCGTGGCGCAGGCTGAACGACTCATTGAATAGGCGCTGGACTTGGTTGGACGAGGCGAGCATGGCGACACCGAAAATCGCTATCATCAAGCCCATGACGAGGTGGACATGATCATCTACAGCCAGCATCTGTACGCTGATAGGCAATACCACAGGGATCGTGAAACACTGGTAAGCGTAGGCAACGGATGACAAAAGTGGTATGGCTCCTGCCACCATGCCACCCAATACGAAGGCTAGAAACACCTGATGCGGGAAAGAGTCAGGATGAAACAGGAGCACCCCGGCTACTCCCCACACCACACCCGCTGCACATGCACCAATCACGAAATAACGCCGCCATGCTTCGTGGTCAAAATCTGCACCCGTTATAGCCTTCCTGAAAGCGCGCAATGCGAAAAAGCGGATAGCCACGATGACGAAGAGGAGTAGCAGCCAGACAAGCAAACTCGGTGTGTTGACGGCATCCCATAGAACGATTGTCAGGATAAGCCCATTTACCAGGTTGACGACAAGGGAAATCGGGAGCTGACGATAACTATGCTCGATCTGTGCAGTACGAAGGTCCTGGTCTGCGGTCCCATGCGATTTTTGGTTTTTGGTTTCCAACACGATTCGAGCCTGCCGGAAGAACGAGTCGAACGTTTTCGATGTTACATTATTTACCAGTTTTTCCTTGTTGATTCTCTGCTCATTCATGTGTGTCTTACTCTACTGATTCCGGCACAGGCTAGAGGTATTGCTTGCCTTCGCACGCGTCCATTCCCGCCGGCAGTTTGTCTACCGGACACAAAACCGCTCCGCCAACAGTTGCAGATATGACTACATGTCTGCTCTAACAATAGCACCGGTGCGCCCGCGGGGAGAGATCAGAAACTGCCAGCATCGACAGAGCTCCACCCCGCTAACCTAGCAGGGATGCGTATCTGCTGTAGGGACCACGCTGACAACATGTGAAGTGGACCCCATAAATTGGACAACGCTGCAAGTGCGCGTGATGGGAATCGGAGCACCAAGCCTAGGCGACCACTCACACCGTCTGTCCGATCAAGCCTGAGCCACGACACTTGAGGATCGAGACCGGCGCGATATGCGAGAAGATCAAGTTCGGGCTGCCCGACTAACAACCAAGGAGAAATCGCCTTCTTCGCCAACCAATCACCTTTTCCCTACTCCGCCGAGTCGCCCCTTTAATTATCCCTAAAGTTACCCCCTGTCTCGTATAGCGCAACGCCGCATCCAGCCCGATCCCCGGACAACCACAGCACCACCACCCCACCTGATTCAACCAAAACATCGAGCCCCTATGGCTCACCCCAAAGCCCGCCTCGTGCGGGTTTTTTTATGCCTGCAATACACGGAGAACACCATGAAGCAATTCAAATTCGCCACAGACCTGCAACAACTCCCACCCGATGACCCCGCCTATGACCTAGTCGCCGATCTCGTGCAACGCCTGATCGTGAATTACGAGGCGGACGGCTTCACTTACGACCCCGACGCTGATGGCTGGATCGTCCTGATCGAAGAGGGCGACACCGAGCGCATCCTCGATGAGATCTGGGACGATTGGACCCTGCTCGATGTGCCGTGGGAGGGGATCACTCGCGAGGGCGACTTCTTCATCGCCGTGTTCCTCGCCAATAACGAGTTCGGACTGGTGTTCGTAATACCGGATGCCGACTGGGTAAACGGCCAGCTGCGGGATGTCATCGAAGAGAACCTGGATCCACCTGTCGAAACGCGGAAAACCGGGGATCTTATTTGAATACTTAACAAGGAGATCACTATGAATACCAATGAACTACGCATCTTGAAGAAAGCTACCTGCCCCACCCTGTCAGGCAAGTCCAAGCTGACCTACATGATCGGCTGCGACGACAACAGCGAGGTCTTCCTCCGTGTCTACAGCAACGATGGCGGCGGATACTTCAGCACGGAATGGGTTGCGCTGAAGGACATCCAGCAGGCCCTGCCCAAGTGTCCCGACGACGTCACCTCAGTGGCGTTGTATGGGCTGTTCAAGGGCAAGTCGGTCAACACCCCCGCGTTCTTGCTGGCGGTGCTCAAAGCCGAAAAGCTGATCCAACCCATCAAGGGCAAACAGCGGAAACATGAGCTGTGTGATCCGGCTGATTTTCAGGATCGTATAGATAAGCTGATGTCTGCTGATTCCAAGCCCAAAACCACACGAAAAAAGGCTGCGGTGAAGAAGAAGGCCACACCCGCAAGGGCAAGAAAAAGGTAAGCCCACCGAGGGATCCCCTTTCACTCGGTGTTCTTATGCCACGAAGCATTACCCCATGCAGTGCAACGCTGCTTCCCCTTAGCCCATAAGCCTTCTGGCAATACCGGCCCTATACCGACCTAACCACTTTCCTTTCACTTTCTTCAACTTACTGAAACCGGAGGTCTCGTGAAGGACTTCCTAACTTTGGCGACCGTCACAGCCTTCTGCCTGGCTTACAAATCCTCTCGCAACTTCGGATGGGGCCTTCTTGGCCTGCTGTATCTCGCCTACCCAAGCGCCACCCTGGTCACTTTGATTGTGGCCGGAATCTTTTACCGAAAATACAAGGAGAAATAACTATGTATGACTACCAAGACTACCTGCTCGATGCTCTAGAGATGGTCCTGCCTTGGGACCTGCCTGACGAAGACCTCGCTGATGCCGTGAATGCCCAGGCAAGACTGATGGCCGGCATCCTGCCTGAAGAGTACGTCGCGCAACGCGATTCCTTCAGCTACTACTCCTAAACCCCCTCCCCTTCATTCCGACGCTAATCCTACTCAAGCCGCTTTACTGCGGAGGGTTACCTGTGTCCGGCTGAAAGGGGTTTCCATAGGAACAATGCCAAGGACGGTGCTGTTCCTGCTTTCACTAGGAAACAGATATGAATCAAATCAAACGGGTGTTAATCAAGGAATCTGACCGAGTGACGCATACAGCCAACCTCTTTGGCTTTCACTTCCCGATCCACCTGGAACCCTTAATCTATGCCACCGCCGATCGCCTGAGCACGGATTACACAGGTGGCTACTGGGATTTCTACACATTGAGCAACGGTGGGTTCTATATGGCGCCGGCCGGGGACACCATCCTCCATGTCTGCTGTGAGAACGGCTTCGAGGGCGAACTGTCGGCTGATGCTTTCGGGATCACGGCATGTCTTTACACATACAGCCACCTGTCATTCTCGGGGATACTGATCGCGGATATGTGTGCCCAGCAGTATCACGGGCTCCGGGAGTACGCGCTGGATCACCCCGAGGCGGAGGGGATCATGGCGGCTATCGACTGAGCAGCGCCCACCCCCCGGACGATTTCCCACTTTACCCACCTCGCCGGCTACATCCTGGGGGCCAAGTGGTAAAAGTGGATGTTTCCGGGGCCGCCCCCCGGCGCAATCATCAACGCCCACGGCCCGGGGACGTGCGATTCCGTGGCCTGTGCTCCCCGCCCAAAAAGCCACTTTACCCACTTCATGCGCTCCACCTGCGTGCGGAGTGGCAAAAGTGGGCTTTTCGAGTGGGGCCGTGCGTCCGGGTAGTCACTACGGCTACCCGCGGGACATCAACTCGGCATTGGAATCGCGTAAAATTACGGGGCCATTTCGTCAGACACCACACATTTCCGGAAACATTGGAAAGTAACCATGAACTCTCCCTACTCAGTAAGTATTAACGATGCCATCTCCATCGTTCTAAATATGTCCTATCAACCGGGCAACACCTCCTTGCCAGAGATGATTGGATACTTTCGCGAAGAAGCCGAATCTAAACGAGATGGGGCTAAAAATGATGACGAACGAAGGGGATACGCTGCACAGGCCCATATGCATCTGTTTCGCGAGGGGCTTGCCAGGGCACTGATTGACGCCCTTGAGGAAGAACTCCACAAAGTTCACGTCGGTCACGAAACACTCATCGAGGTCGATGGGCAATCCACCCCCGGTGAAGAAAAGCTAGTGACCGCCAGCGTATTGGCATGGGCCGAAAATATTGGTTTTGGAATCAGTAATTGGTCACCGCCTCGATTATGGAGAAGGAGGTCAGAACGAGTATTCAGTACGGAATATCTAGACATATTGGACGACGTAATTGCCACATGGTTCGAAGAAGGCGGGGCCGAATACATCCCTAACGTCACACCAAAAAAAGAACTACTGAAAGCTTGGATAAAGGAAAAGTACGGCGAATTCTCTGACAGGGTTATCGATAGCATGGCGACCATGCTCATTCACCAAACAATTCAGTAACCACATCGCCTATACCCCCTGACCGGATTCGTCAACCCCCACCCCCCCTTACCGGTTACAGGCCTAATCTCCAGCCCTAGTCTTACTCCCGAACGGTGCGCACCTGTTCATTAATCCGAACGATTAACAACAGGCTTTCCAGTAGGAGTAAGTCATGGTTTTACCGCCCGATCCAAAGTCGGCCAAGAATATTAAACCCCCGAAGACGAGCGTCTCAAAACTACGCACTACCGTAGGGACCGCTTTAACAACCCAGAGTGAAACCGAAGTTAGGGAATCGAGTCCCTTGGTAAACCCGGTCATCACCGTCGTCCGAGATCCCGAGCATGTTCTCGGCAAGCAGTTCGACGTTGCATCCGACGGCAAAGTCAACAAGCAGGCTAACGTGAACCTATCGCTTGGCATTGCCGTTATGCACCGGGTCGACACTCATGAGGAACTCGCCACACTCATCATGAAAGTCGGCGAGGACTCCAATGCAGCGATTACTAATGCATCGTTTCCCGGGTTCGAAGTCGGTGAAGAGTTCT
>CAZCWE010000283.1:0-872 GCA_964502285.1 uncultured Spirulina sp.
CTCAGAATGCCTCTACCTTCGACTCAAGTATTGGCAACAAACCGCGACGCTAGCCGCCGTCAGCGTGATTAACATCGCCTCTAGGGGATGTTGACCGCGACTAATCGCAAAAGAAGTGACAATTCCTGCCCCAACCGTAGCAATGAGTGCAGATTCTAACAGTCCAGCGTTGCTATTGTGATTGTACATAGGGTAATTTCATCGGTCTAGGGCGCAGGGTTGCGCCCTTTTTCAATGATTGAGAGGGCTAATTTTGCCCATCAGCCTATCATTGGGGTCTAGAGGCGATCGCTCCCCTGTCCCCTTTTGCAATCCATTGTTAAGGTTCGCCATCTTTCGTTACATTGCGCATCCAGTTTCGGAACTGTCCATCCCCAATCTCGTCCCAAGGGTGTGCCTCCTATCCTTTGGGATAAATTGGGATGAAAAGGTAATTTTTTGCTCTGCGCATCGCAAAAAAATCGCCAAAGCGTCAAGATTTAGATCAAAATCCGCAGAGAAACCCGGATTTTTAAGAGAAGATAGAGTAGCGCGTGCTGCACTTGCAAAGTTCTTCAGTATATTGGATACCAAAACACTGAAATGATGAAATCAATGAATAGTTGGACTCGCCTCCTGGCGCTCCTTACTCTAACCCTAGGAACCTTGGCCGAAGGCTCTGCCCTGGCAGCCCTCCCTCAGACTTCTTCTAATCAACGCAACAGTCCGGACAGTTCCCGCCGCGAAATTGCCCAAATTCCTCCCCTGCCCCAAGCGCTGCAAAACCAATGTGCTCTTTTGGCACAACCCACAGAAATGACAATCACAACGGATGGCAGTCGCAGGCGTGTCCAATTAGCCCCTCAAACTTACGTCAAACTTCTCTCGCGACC
>CAZCWE010000283.1:882-5875 GCA_964502285.1 uncultured Spirulina sp.
AACTCCCCACAACAGTCCGGACAGTTCCCGCCGCGAGATTGCCCAAATTCCATCGCTGCCCCAAGCCCTGCAAAACCAATGTGCTCTCCTAGAGCAGCCCACAGAAATGACAATTACCACTGAAGATGGCAATCGCAGTCGTGCCCAGTTGGCTCCCCAAACCTACGTCAAACTTCTTTCGCGGCCTCAGGATGCACCCTTGACTCAAGTTCATTCCTATGAGCCTCCTCTCATTGGTTTAATTCCCAGCGTTAATTTGGGTCAAGTCCATTCCTGTATTCCCACACTCGTGTTCCAAGATCCACCCACAGCAGAGGAATCCTATGAATGCTATGAAGTTAATGTAACGGGAACTTGGCCAGTTTATTCAGCGCCCACCACTGTCGTTAGACCCACCAGCCGACCCCTGAGGGATCGGGATTTGGTGCTGTATCTGGGTGACCGGGAAATTGGTGATCAGTTTTGGATTAATATTCGTCCGGTGTCGCGATCGCGCAATACCCCCCTCGAATCCGGGTGGATTATCGCCGATGATGAAAGCATTAGCCTCGATCCAGTACGAGCAGGAGTGTGTGACTAATGACAGGTTGGAATAAAATTCTTATCGGAACAATCCTCACCGGATTCAGCGTCGCCAATGTTGCCCACGCTCAAGAGCCTCTGCAACTCGCCCAAAGTAGCCTCGTTGGCCAATGCCGACAACTCAATCAAACCACTCCCATCTATGAAACGCGGGGTAGCTCCGAGGCGATCAACACCTTGCCGAAAGGCACAGAAGTGCTCCTCGATGAACCCAGCGTGATTGCGGGTCGCATCTATGCCATTGTGCCCAACTCAATGGATGGATATGTCGAGGCGAGTAATCTGACAATGTGCAATGTTGACTTGTCCGATACTCCAGGCGTGCCGGTACAGCCAGCGTTTCCAGGCAATCCCATTTGTATTAATACCCGTGTCAGTATGGCTGAGGGTCTCGCGGTGCGATCGCTACCCAGTCGAGAGGCATCGGCCTTAGATCGAGTTTACCCAGCCGAGCGCATCTCGATTATTGGGGAGACATTCTTTAATGCCCAAACGGGGACGGAGTGGCTGCAAATTGATCACCCAGCGGACGGCTGGATTGAAAATGGCCAACCGAATACCGCCCAGGTGAATACCAGTTTTTGTAATTTACTGTAGGTTTTGGGCTTTCTTGGCTGACATTTTGTGATCAAAAACCTCCCAACTTTTAACGTTGGGAGGTTTTTGATTGGTGTAGCATCAAGCTCTGATTTGACAAAGCCCTCGATTCATTACATCGAGGCTAATTGATCTACTTGATCGTGGCTTTCGCGCCAGCTTCTTCAAGCTGTTTCTTGATCGCTTCGGCATCGTCTTTGCTGGTGCCTTCTTTGAGCGCCTTGGGCGTGGATTCCACCACTTCTTTGGCTTCCTTGAGGCCCAAGCCGGTGATTGCACGCACCACTTTGAGGATGGCGATTTTCTTGTCAGCGGGGAACTCTTCGAGAATCACGTCAAATTCGGTCTTCTCTTCTTCGGGTTCAGCGGCTGCACCCGGAGCAACGCCCGGAGCCATCATCATCATCCCACCACCAGCGGGAGCGGCGGCGGTCACGCCAAAGGCGTCTTCAATTTGGGTCACGAGTTCAGACGCTTCCAAAAGGGTCAGACTCTTAAGCTTTTCGAGAATTTCGTCGGTTGCTGCGGACATAGTTGATCTCCTGTATCAGTGTAAATCGTGTGTAATGCTTGACATTCGTGGGCCAAGCAAAGTGGGCTTGGCTTATTCGGCCGCGCCGTCTTTGGCAGCGATCGCGGCGATCGCCCGACCCAAAGAACTGGGTACTTCGTTGATGCCCCGTGCAATGGACGACGGGACTTCTTTGACACCCACGGCAATCTTGGTCGGGATCGAATTGATCGCCCCGGCAATTTGTGCCATGAGTTCCTCTTTGGAGGGCAGATCAGCGATCGCTTTCACCTGCTCTTCATTGAGGGCCCGGCCCTGCATCACCCCGCCTCGGAATTCCGTTTTCTTGGTTTCCTTCTTAAAGGCTTGGTAGGCACGGATTGCACCGCCAATGTCATCTTGGACTAACAAAAACGCATTGGACCCCGACAGAAATTCTGTCATCGGTTTCCATTCGCTATCCTCAGCAACAGCCAGCTCCATCAACGTGTTTTTCGTGATTTTGCACACTGTACCGAGGGGACGCATCCGATCGCGCAGATTCGTGATCTCCGCGACGGAGAGGCCCTGATAGTCAAAAACAACAGCCAATTGCGATGCACTCAAATGTTCTTTGAGGTCGGCAATAATTTCGGCCTTATTTTCGCGGGTTCTCCCCATAATCTGGTCTCACCTCCTTGTAATTAGCATCGCTTCGCACACAAAACCCCGACACGGGGGCCGGGGTAACGTCGCGAAAATAATGTGCCCAAGGCAAGCCTTGCGATCGCACATCATTCTCGCCACAAACCTCGGCAGGCAATTAAGCCATCTGCTCCTGCTGTCTTCAGCATGTTGCAGAGAATGAAATCATTCAATTGTGTGTCGGAATGGTTCGTCTAAGCCGCCTCAGTTAACTTCAGATCCCGTAACCCACTGATATCGACCTGAATCGACGGCCCCATCGAAGCAGAAACATAGATACTGCGCCAATAGCGACCTTTTGCACCAGAGGGACGGTTACGATCCACCGTTTCTTGAAGGGCTTTGAGATTTTGCAATAAATCTTCGGCCGGAAACGATGCCTTACCAAACATAACATGAACGATGCCGGTTCGGTCAGCCCGGAATTCTAATTTCCCGGCTTTGAATTCAGCGATCGCACTGGCCACATCCGTGGTCACCGTGCCCGCTTTCGGCGACGGCATCAAGCCCTTGGGCCCAAGCATCCGCCCCAACTTCGCCACCTTCGGCATCATGTCCGGCGTAGCGATTAACTTATCGAAATCCAACATCCCTTTTTGGATCTCTTCAATGAGTTCTTCCGAGCCGAACACATCCGCCCCGGCATCCTCAGCCGCCTTGACCATCTCACCGCGACCGATCACCGCGACGCGCACCGTTTGACCCGTACCCTTCGGCAGCGCCACCGTCGTCCGCAACTGTTGATCCGTGTACTTGGGGTCAATCCCCAGGCGAATATGGACTTCCGCCGTTTCATCAAACTTAGCCGTTGCCGTCTCTTTCAACAATGCCAATGCCTCTAGCGGATCGTAGGCCCGATCTTCCACCTTGGCCCACGCAGCCTGTAACCGGCGTGATAATTTTTTAGCCATGAATTTTATTCTCCTTTGGGTTCCAACGAAGCCGTGCTTCTCCCCGCTATCGTGTTCTAGTCTGTAATCGCAACGCCCATGTTTTTCGCCGTGCCTGCCACAATCTTCATCGCCGCATCAATGTCATTGGCATTGAGATCCGGCAGTTTGATTTCAGCAATGCTTTTGAGCTGTTCACGGGTAATACTGCCCACCGTTTGGGTATTGGGTTGAGCAGCCCCTTTCTCAATGCCCGCTTCTTTCTTAATCAGCACCGAAGCCGGTGGCGTTTTCAGAATGAAGGTGAAGCTGCGATCTTCATAGATCGAGATTTCCACCGGGATAATCAAGCCCGCTTTATCAGCGGTTTTGGCATTGTATTCTTTGCAGAATGCCATGATATTGACCCCATGCTGACCCAATGCGGGCCCCACGGGAGGGGTCGCAGCGGCTTTACCTGCGGGTAATGCCAGTTTAACGAGCCCAACAACTTTTTTTGCCATAGTTAGCCTTGTTTTTCGACCTGTGTAAATTCCAATTCGACGGGGGTATCACGCCCAAAAATTGACAGGAGAGCTTTGAGTTTACTCCGTTCCGGACTGACCTCAATCACTTCGCCTTCAAAATCTTTGAACGGCCCCGACAGGACCATGATCTTATCACCAACGGCCATGTCAATTTTGACGACGGGCTCTTGATCTTCTGCATGTTTGAAGATCCGTTCGACCTCTCCCGGACTAAGGGGAACCGGTCGCACATGGCCCCGCCCTCTCCCGGTGGGGCGTTTCTGCTCAGCCCCGACAAAGTTGATCACATGGGGCGTATTTTTCACCGCCTGCCAGGATTCATCATCGAGGAGCATTTGCACCAACACGTAGCCGGGAAAGACTTTTTCTTCGCTATGCAGCCGGACTCCGTCCTTACGGACTTTGACTGTGGGGGTTTGGGGAATCTGTACTTGCAAGACGCGATCGGCAACATCGAGGGTATGAACCCGTTGCTCTAGATTCGTTTTCACCCGTTTTTCACAACCGGATGCGACTTGAACAGCGTACCAGCGCGGTTTCTCGCGGGTTTCTGGGGACTGCTCATTTTGATGTTCATCTTCGGGTAGAAAACTCATGAAAATACCGCTTTACTCAACCACACGAACAGGTTATCGACAAAATAAATCGTGGTCGCAACGAGGGTCACCATTAGGATGACGGCTGCGGATTCACTAATCAATTGCTGGCGTGAGGGCCAGACGACTTTGCTCAATTCTTCTTTGGATTCGCTTAAAAAGCCGGTCACACTGAAGTCATCACTGCCTTTGCCGCTTTTTTTTGCGTCGGCTTTACTGCCTTTTGGGGTTGTTGTTGCTTTGGGGGTGTTGTTTGACTGAGCGTTTTTTTTAGCCACGATAACCAGAATCTCCCGTGATACTTGGATGACCTAAATGGTGTTATGGGGGATATTGCTTTGACTCAAGGGGGTGGGCCGAGGTGCGATCGCATTCGTGATCCATTGTCCCGATTCTGTCCCCTTCAATGTCGGGTGTCCCTTCTCTTCACGATACCCTAAATCCAGGATATTCCTGGCCGCTAGCAGACCCCCTCGCACTTGGTAATGATGGCGACGGAGATAGGAACGGATCACTCCGCTGTCTACGGCGTATCCCAGTAAGCGTGGTGACGCGCCCTGGAGGACTTGAACCCCCGACATCAGGTTTTGGAGACCTGCGTTCTAC
>CAZCWE010000284.1:0-5871 GCA_964502285.1 uncultured Spirulina sp.
TTTTGGGGAGTTTCTCAGCTTGTTTGCTCTGGTACAGGGCATCGTTCCACACAACGCGACAGCAGCCAAATAGTTGAGCGAGTTTGGTCTGCTGTCCTCGTGTTGGGTAGATTCTGTACTGGTATCGGACTTTCATGGCGCTATTTTACCTAAAGTCGCCCTAGAGGGGCGAGGCTTGAAACCCATTGGTTTTGGTCAGGATGATTGGAATGACGATCGCTGAACCAACGATCGCCCCACAGCCTGGGCAGGGGATGCGATCGCATCCCCTGAGCCTCTCGAAGGTTAATCGAGGTAGGCATTGAGGGCATCGGCCACCAATTGGGTCATGGAAATGTTGGTGGCTGCGGCTTTGGTTTTCAGCTTGGCGTAGGTGTCGTCATGGATACCGACCCGGTAGCGGATGCGGCGGCCCGCTTTGCGGGGTTGATAGGTAGAGGCAAAGTCCCGCAGGGCATCGAAACCAATGCGATCGCAAAATTCCCCAAAACTTTCCGTCCCTTGGCGCTGCTCCCGGAAACAGACGAACAACGGTTCGAGAAAGGTTTCCAGGTCGCGATCGGGGACTTTTTGGGCGTAGGGTCGCGCTAGGGTGGTTTGGTTGGGGCTGCCGCCGAGCCAGATTTGATAGGCTTCGGGGCCACTGCCCACAAACCCCAATTCCGCCATATAGGGACGGGCGCAACCATTGGGGCAGCCAGTCATCCGGATCACAAAAGTCTCATCACCGAGCTTCAAGGTTTTGAGCAGGGCTTGGATGCGATCGATGATGCTGGGCAGAATGCGCTCGGATTCGGTGATCGCGAGGCCACAGAGGGGGAGCGCGGGGCAGGCCATGGCCGTGCGGTGGAGGGGCGCGATCGCATCGGGATCGGTAACAATGGCGGTGATCCGCGCTTGGTGAGCAGGATCGATGTCGTACAGAATCACATTATGGTTCGCCGTCAACCGCATCGGCAGGTGAAACTCTTCGGTCACCGTGCGTAGGGCCGTTTTGAGTTGAAACTCGCCCTCATCCTTAACTCGTCCATTTTCAATCGACAGACCAAAAAAGAGCTTACCGTCACCCTGTTCATGCCAACCGAGGTAGTCAAAATACTGCCAGGCAGGGAGAGACTTGGCCGGGGCGATCGCTTTTCCGAAATACTGCTCCACTTGGGTCTTGAACTTTTCCACCCCCCAATCGTGGAGGAGATACTTCATCCGGGCATGGCGGCGATTGTGGCGATCGCCGTAGTCCCGCTGCGTTGCCACCACGGCCTTCACGAGGTCAAACACATCCGCCTTGTCCACATAGCCCACTTCATCGGCCATCCGGGCAAAGGTCTCTTCTTTGTTATGGGTGCGCCCCATGCCGCCCCCGGCATAGACATTAAATCCCTGCAATTCCCCTTGATCATCGGTGATCACCACCAGCCCCAAATCATGGGTGTAAAGGTCGATGGAGTTATCCCCCGGCACCGTCACCACACATTTAAACTTGCGGGGCATATAGTGCGTGCCGTAGATCGGTTCTTCGGATTCGGTGAAATTGGTGTTATGGGTATTTTTCGCCCGCGCTGCTTTCACCTCAGGGGCTTCTTCGGCGCTGATCGCCCGTTCCCCGTCGAGCCAAATTTCGTAATAGGCTCCCGTTTGGGGGGTGAGCAAGTCGGCAATTTTATCGGCGTATTCCCAGGCATAGCCATAGGCCGCCTGATTTTTGTAGGGCGCAGGCGGAGCCATCACATTGCGGTTCAAATCCCCGCAGGCTCCGAGGGTAGACCCCATGCTGCGCACCACATCACTGATCACCGTTTTGAGGTTGCGCTTCAGCACGCCGTGGAGTTGAAAGCCTTGGCGGGTAGTGGTGCGGAGGGTGTGGTTGCCGTATTGATCGCAGAGGCGATCGAGGGTGAGGTAGAGTTCGGGGGGAATAAACCCGCCAGGACTCCGGGTGCGGAGCATCATTTGATAGTCCTTCTCTTGGCCTTTGACGCGGTTGTCGCGGTTGTCCTGCTGGTAGGAGCCGTGGAACTTGAGGAGCTGGACGGCGGCTTCGGTGAAGTGGGTGGTGTCTTCGAGGAGTTCGGTGGCGAGGGGTTCCCGGAGTTGGTTGCTGCGTTCTTTGATGCCTTCGAGCTTGGAGGGGGCTTTGGGCGTGGGGTTGATGGGGGTCTGAACCATAGGACGATCGATTAGAACTATCTATAACGTTGAGGATTTGTGACCGACGATTACGGCTTGTACCGGCCGTGTTAAGTTTTATGTCCGGTAAATCGGTCGGGATTGTGGTCTTTCATTATACCAAGCCCCGCCAGATGCGATCGCACAATCTCCCCCCAAGCCGTCCGCCGGCTGATCGCGGCTCCTACCCAGGCAAATGTCCCACCTTGACATAGATCGTGCAGCCCGACTTGCTGTAGGGACAGTGGCGGCTCCCCGCCGGATTCCGCAGCCATGTCCCGGCGGGATAATCCCCCAATTCATCGGAAAACACACCCTCAAGCACAAAAATTTCTTCCCCGCCCCAGTGGGTATGGGGGTTGAACTGGGTTCCCGGTTCCCACCGCACCAGCGCCACCTGTTCCGTGCCGTACTGATGCAGGGGAAGCACGCTCAAACCGGGAACGAGACCCGGCTGCCAGGCGGCGCTGTGGGTATCGATGCGCACGGGGGTTTGATCGTCGGGGTGCATTTGGCAGAGTTTGACAAAAATCGTCGTGCCGGGGTCGGTGTGGGGGGTGTGGCGGGAGCCGACGGGGTTGCGTACATAAGAACCGGGGCCAAAGTCGCCAAACTCATCGGAAAAGACCCCCTCCAGGACGAAAAATTCTTCGCCGCCGCCGTGGGTGTGGGCGGGAAAGCTGCGCTGGGGGGCAAACTTCACCAGGCTCGTGGCGCGGGCAATTTCGCCGCCGTCCCGATCCAGCATCCGACGCTGCACACCGGGGGCAGGGGAATCAAGCCAGGGGAGGCGGTGGGTATCGAGGCAGGCGCGTTGGCGTAGATCGGCGTTCAATTCCATGGGGACTGGGACAAAATGGGATTAGGATGGACAACAAAGCACGTCGTTTTCCGTGAGGCGATCGCAGCATGGCCACCCCTGATCCATTCTATGAGCAACCCCTCCAACGCCTTCAACTGTTTTTCACCCTCGTGCCGGTGCTTGGGGGTGTGCCAGCCTTGTGGTTTTTGATTCATCCCCACAGTTCCCCTCAGCAAAAAGCGACGAGTCGTTTAGCCCTCTTGCTGTTGGGGGTGTGGGTGAGTGCGTCGGCGGTGACGGGGTTGGGGATTGCCCAAGCAGCGGATACGGTGTTTCGGTTTCGCCTTTTGTTTTTTGATGGAACCTTAACGAGTCTGTACGTCTTAACCTGTGTGGGGTTAATGGTGCGCGTCTGGCAACGGCGATCGCTCCGTATTCCGGGGTTGAGTCCTGCCGCCCAACGCCTGTTTAAATCCCCTTCGGATCATTCACACTGAAGCCATTGCACCGTTGAAATGGACTCTTTAGATCGGATAATTAAAGGGTTAATGAACGTTTTATGCGGAAAGACTCTCCCCGTGTGTGAATGAAAACGTTGCTAAGACTCCTCGTGTCAGTTTAGATTACTGAGGAAATTCATCGCTCAGCCGTGAAGAAATCTGTGGCCAAACCAAGTAACCTCCGCCCGCAACCCACCCGTAAATCCACGGTCTCCGCCCAGCATCGGAAGAAGGGCCGTGGCAAAACCCAGAAAAGCCCGCGCTGGCTGTGGATTTGGTTAGGGTTGACCGGAATTGGCATGGTTTCAGCGATCGCTGGCGCACTCCTCGCCATTTCCCTCTCCGCCACGCCCCTGCGCCGCGTCCTCCTCTCCTCAGACGACGCTTCGATCTTTTCCGATGACCAAACCATCACCTACGACAGCCTCAGTTTTCCCAAACTGACCCGCCCGGTCAACCTCCTCATTCTCGGCACCAAAGTCCTCACCTCCGACCTCGAAGACTCCCCCCGCGCTGACCTCGGCTACCATGCCCTCGTTGATTCCTTCGATGGGTTGGCCGACACGATGCTGCTGATCCGCTTCGACCCGGAGCGATTCCGTCTTGCAGCCCTCTCCATTCCCCGCGATACCCAAGTGTATCGAGGGCTACGGCGAAATGAAAATCAACGCCGCCAACCATTACGGCGGCGCTGCGCTCACGGCCCGCACCGTGAGCCGCACCCTCGACGGCGTACCCATTGATCGCTATCTGCGCATCAATGTGCAAGGGGTGGAAAAACTGATCGATGCCCTGGGCGGTGTGACGGTGTACGTCCCCAAGGATATGAAATACACCGACCACAGCCAGCACCTCTACATTGACCTCAAGGAAGGCGAGCAGCACCTCGACGGCGAAAAGGCGGTGCAGTTTCTCCGGTTCCGCTATGACAAATACGGCGACATTGGCCGGGTGCAACGCCAACAGGTGCTCATCCGAGCGGTGATTGAACAGGCGTTGCGTCCCCAAACGTTGCTGAAGTTGCCGAAGTTGTTCAATGTGGTGAAAGAAAGTATTGATACGAATCTCAGCGTCGAAGAGTTGGCGGCGCTGGCGGGGTTTGCGGCGAATACGAAGCGGGACGATGTGCAGATGTTGATGCTGCCGGGGTCGTTTAACGGCACGGGGGAACAGGGGATCAGTTATTGGGTTCCCAACGAGCGCGGCATTCAGCAGATGGTGGCGACCCATTTTGACCAAGGCTATAGCCTGGGGGATTTGCGGGAGCCGGGGTCGGTGCGGGTGGCGATCCAAGACAGTACGGGCAGTGATGCGGCGATCGCGTCGGTGCAAGGCAGTTTGCGATCGCAAGGCTACGGCAATTTTTTCATGGGCGATCGCTGGCATGAACCCTTAAGCACCACCCGGATCATTGCCCAAAAAGGCGACGAACAACTGGCAATGCAACTGCAACTCGCCCTCGGCATTGGCGAAGTGCGTGTCGAAAGTACCGGCGAACTGAGTTCGGATCTCACCATTCAACTGGGTCAAGACTGGCCGAGTTTAAACAGTCCCTAGGAGAAAGCGATCACAAGTCCCGACAGATGCAACAATGGTTTGGGGGTCTTGTGCCTCTGGATGAACGCTGTGACTGAATGTGAATTGTTATGCCGAATTTTTTACTCGAAGTTGGGACAGAAGAACTACCGGCTGATTTTATCGCCAGTGCGATCGCCCAGTGGCAAACCCTCATTCCTGCTAGTCTCAGCGCCGTCAACCTCAGTCCCCAGCACTGCGCTGTCTATGGCACACCCCGCCGCCTCGCCGTGGTCTTAACCGGCGTGCCCGCTCAACAACCCGACCGCAGCGAAGAAATTAAAGGCCCCCCCGTCAAAGCCGCCTTTAAAGACGGTCAACCCACCCCCGCCGCCACCGGTTTCGCCAAGAAACAGGGGATCAGTGTGGATGATTTTGCGATTCGAGATACGCCCAAAGGGGAATTTATCTTTGTCACTAAACACCATGTGGGACAACCCGCCGCCGCACTCCTGCCGGATTTGGTGCAGCAGTGGATCGCGGGCCTAGAAGGGCGACGCTTTATGCGGTGGGGGGATGGCGAGTTACGCTTTCCCCGGCCGATTCGATGGTTAGTCACCCTGTGGGATGAAGCGGTGTTGCCGGTGACGCTTACCAGTGGATCAGATCAGATCGTCAGCGATCGCATCTCCCAGGGCCACCGCGTTCTCCATCCCGACCCGGTTAAAATTGCCGACCCGATCCGCTATCGTGACACCCTCGCGGCGGCGGCGGTGATTGTAGATCCCCAAGAGCGGCGATCGCTGATCCTCGACCAAATTGCTCAGGCGGCCCAAAGCGTCAACGGCCGCGCCATCATCGCCGCTGACCTCCTCGCCGAAGTGGTGA
>CAZCWE010000285.1:0-5838 GCA_964502285.1 uncultured Spirulina sp.
GTTCGGCCCGCTAGACTGGGAATCCCCACGCCTTCAGGCTGGGGAGGATGTCAATATCTCCACCTATCACGCCAAAACATGATCAATCCAAACAAGGCAAAGGCCTCACTTGGATTGATACTTAAACGTTAATCGAGACGACAGCCTATCCTGTCGCGGGCCGCCGGATTGATGAGGATATCAGGGGAACCCTAGGCCAAATGGGCTTCGAGGAACCAGAGGCGCATATCAATCGTGCGGGAAATTTCGGTGTAGAGGTCGGCGGTATCCGCGTCGCCCAGCTCATCGGTTTGAGCGATCGCTGTGCGCACATGCTTGCCGTAAGCCGCAAAGCGATCCGCTAACGCCGCTACATGGGCTTGACCGTCGCTAATCGTCAGGGGATATTCCTCCAGAATTGATTCTGAAGCCGCGACCCGCGCCGTACCGAGAGCCGTGCCCCCCAAAGCGGTGATGCGCTCGGCAACCATATCCACATAGCCTTCCAACTCGCCGGCCAATTCATCAAACAGCTCATGGAGTTGGATGAAGTGGGGGCCTTTCACGTTCCAGTGGGCTTGCTTGGTTTGGGTTTTGAGATCGAGGGTGCTGGCCAGGGTTTGGCTGAGGATATTGATCACGGGCGATCGCACCCCTTGGGCCAAATCGATCCGCGTTGCGTGGTGTTGTTGGGCCGTATGTTGGCTAGGAATCGTTGCAGTCATAGGAGAAACCTCCGAATGTGTGAGTAGAACTTAGAAATCTGTGTGTGATTAAAAATCTGTGTGTAACCGGGTCGGTGCTTGGGCTGGGGTTAACCGAGGGCAATATCCAGCAGGGTCATCACCAAAAAGCCAGCAATCACCCCCAATGTGCCCTCTTGCCGACAGCTTTTGCGATCAATTTCCGGGATCACTTCATCCACGATAACGAATAGCATCGCCCCGGCTGCGATCGCTAACCCCCAGGGTAAAATCGTCTGCCCCAAGCTCACCAACCCCGCCCCCAACAATCCACCCAGGGGCTCCGCTAAACCCGTGGCCGCCGCAATGCCCACAGCCGCCCCGACGGAATACTGTAGCTCTCGCAACGCCAACGCCACCACCAAGCCTTCGGGCAAATTCTGTAAGCCAATCCCGATCATCAGCGGCACACCACTGTAAAGCTCCGGTGCGCCAAAGCCAACGCCCACGGCGAGGCCTTCGGGGAAATTATGAATGGTGATCGCAATGATGAAGAGCCAAATGCGCTGCAAGGCCGAAGCGTCGGGGCCTTACGCCGCCCCCTAGCCCCAACATCAACCCTTGCCAGCGTGGGGAAACCTGTTTCATCCCCAAAACGGGTAACGCCCCGATCGCTGTGCCCATTCCGGCTAGCAAACTTGCACCGAATCCTAACCAGATTGTGTTCATGATTGCCTCGCCGGAATTGGGCAAACAGGCAGCAGACGCGCTCCTGTTTCAGTCCGTTAATGCAGAGTTAACGCTCGATCCTAGCCTTTGAGGTACGCCAGCATCGTGTCGGCATCGGACACTTCAAAGGGGTCGGTGGGGCAGTTGTCTTCGTAACCGGGTTCGATGAAGATTTTTTCGATGGCGCAGTCGTTGACGACCATGGAGTAACGCCAAGAGCGCAAACCGAAACCGAGGTTAGATTTATCGACGAGCATCCCCATTTTGCGGGTGAACTCACCATTGCCATCGGGGAGCAAGAAGACTTTGTCCGCCCCTTGCGCTTTCCCCCATTGGAACATGACGAACGCATCATTCACTGAAATGCACATCACTTCGTCAACGCCTTGGGCTTTGATTTCGTCGTAGAGTTCTTCGTAGCGGGGCAAGTGCGTGGAAGAACAGGTGGGGGTGAAAGCACCAGGGAGGGAGAAAACCACAACACGCTTACCGGCGAAGAGTTCTTCGGTGGTGCGATCTTGCCAGCGGAAGGGGTTGGGGCCTTCAATGGATTCGTCACGAACACGGGTTTTGAATACAACGCTGGGGACTTTCTCGATAACAGCCATGTCTTTTCCTTTGGGATAACAACAATTATTTGCTTGTTTCTAAGAATAGTTCTTATCTAGGACTAAATACAATGAGTATTTATACTTATTTTTTGGCGATCGCTAAGCCCTCAATCCTTGGGTCAAGGGGTTAAAGTTGCCGTAGCAGATCCCAATTTTCAATGAAAGTGCGATATTTGCCCTCACCCTAAATCCCTCTCCCAGAGCGGGAGAGGGACTTTTTATGATCCGGATTCAGCTCCATGAGATGGTGCGTTACGCTTCGCTAACAGCACCCTACAAAAATCCTAATCGTTTATCTTGACGCGCTACTGGGGCGACTCATCGAGCACGACTTCCTCCATTTCTTCCACGGGTTCCGAGAGGGGGCGGTGCTCGGCCATGATTTTCGAGAGTTCGTCTACTTCAAAATAGTGGTGAAACTTATCGGTGATTTCGAGGAGATAGGAGCGGCCTTCGGCTTGGCGACGTTTGCGGACAAAGCCGAGTTCGACGAGTTCTTGTACCTGTTGATAGGCGCTGCTGCCGCGCAATTCGATCAGGTCGGTTTGGACGATGGGGGATTTGAGGGCGATGACGGCGAGGGTGCGCAATGCTCCGATGCCCAGTTCGGCGGGGACGAGGTGCTGGATCAGGTTTTCAAAGGTGGGGCGGAGTTGGAGGCTATAGCCGGAGGGGGTTTCAACGATTTCTAAGGCGCTGTCGCGGTGGGCATAGTCGTCCATCAGTTCGAGGAGGGCATCACTGGCGGTTTTGCGGCCACACCCAGCGTATTCTGCGATCGCCGCTAGGGTCATCGGTTGTCCTTTCAGATAGAGAATCGCTTCGATACAGGTGGCGAGACGGGGGGAAGAATCGGTCATAGACAGGCTCAACGCGCAGAGATTGATTGATTCATCAATCTAACTGATGGCCGGTGAGTTTGACAAAGATGTCTTCGAGGTTGGAGGGGCGGCACATGATCCCGGTTTTGTCGGCGATCGTGTCGAGGTGATCGTTAGCAGCTTGGACAGTGGGGAAAAATTCCGATTCGAGGCGATCGCCCACCTGCCGCACGATCAACCCGGAGCCATGTTTCGCCTTAAATTCCGCCAATGTCCCCAACTCGATCAACTGCCCGCCGTCCATAATGCCGATGCGATCGCACAAAAATTCCACCTCATCCATGTAGTGGGTGGTGAGCAACATCGTCATGCCTTGGCGGTTGAGGTCGCGGATGATTTCCCAGAGGCGGCGGCGGTTTTGGGGGTCGAGGCCCACGGTGGGCTCATCCAAAAAGAGAATATCCGGCTCGTGCATCAGGGCGCGGGCAATTTGTAAGCGGCGTTTCATCCCACCGGAGAGGGTTTTAACGCGGTCATCTTTGCGATCGCTCAACTCCACATAGCCCAGCCATTTTTCAATCTGTCGCTGCCGTTCCGCCTTCGGGATATGGTGCAGCCGCCCATGAAACTCCATATTTTCCCACACCGATAAATCAATATCGACGCTCATCTGCTGCAACACCACCCCAATCGATCGCTTCACCAGTGCCGGTTCTTGGGTAACATCATGGCCCGCAACGTGGATCGTCCCGGCCGTCGGCTCCGTCAGGGTGATCAACATCCGAATCGTCGTCGATTTTCCCGCCCCATTGGGCCCCAGCAGCCCAAACATTTCCCCCGGCGGAATTTCAAACGAGAGATCCTGCACCACAGGGACATTGTTATAGGTTTTACAGACGCGATCGAGGGTAACAGCAGACACGATGATTCAGGGTAAAGGGTTCGAGAAACGTCCCAATCAAATCAGGACACTCTGTAGGGTAGCACCATTGAGTGATCGGGGGACTACCCTACAGGACTGAATAATCGCACTGAAATTGGCTCCGCTCAAGCGATCGTGCTTTCGGTAGAGAGGGACAATTATCCGTTGCAGGTTGTACCCTTAGAAAAGGGGTTAATTCCCACTCGGCAATGGTTTCGGGAGTTTTTCAAGGAGTGGATCACCCAGGAGAGTGCAGCGATGTTGTCAAGGTTGGGAGATGCCCCAACGAAAGGAGAGTATTTAGCCGCGAGTTATGGACTACGAAAAATTCATGAGATTTTAAATTGTGTAGAAGATCAAAGTTATCTGTATTTAGAGCGAGTTTGAATGATCAGAACTTGGTGGTAGAAATCACCAACCCTACGACTAAAGTTTCAGGATACCAATGTCATCTAATTCCAACTATCGCGAGCCCTGTTTTGTTCCTGCAATCAATGCTTACTATCATGCTCCTCCTTTGTGGATTGGAGCTAAGCCCACTGATGTAGAAATCCAAACAGCACCAGAAAGTGAGTTCATTAAGAATATGTATGAGATTGAACTCTCACAAGGAATTCGTGTGCGAGTCCGGAGAGATGGTGTTTTTGTATTTGATTGTTCTAATTGGGAACCAGGAGGACACACTGACATACCTGGTTATGATGTGATTGGAGGTCAACCAATCCCTAGAGAAGTACTTGAATCTCAAGACTTGGCTCAGCAGAGAGAATACAGGCGTATTCAGCTGCTAACTGTTCATTTGGCTTGTATAGGAACAGCCTTTGGTGGAGGAATGCGCCAAGATCTACCCCCTCAGCCTTCATCTATAATCACTTTGTCACATTTTAATCAAAATGATCTACAGATATTTCTAGATAGTTTCTCTCCGATAGAAAGTTATGTCTGTAATAACTTACTTCTGTATCGATGTAATCCGGGTTTTAGGATGGCTGATCGTCTCAAACGAAGAATTAGCGTTTCAGTCGAAACCGTGGGAAAATCTTTTTTGCTTCTTCAAAAGATATTAGATAGCCCACACAAAAATATTTGTGATCTTGTCGAGCTTCTTTATAAAAGTGTTTATAACTATACGATTCATCAATTTTCTGAATCACTTATACTGTGCTGGGCAATATGTGAGTCTCTTCTCAATATAGTATGGAACCAGTATGTTGAAGATGAACGTTCTCAAGTTAATCGAGCTGGTATGCAACAAGGTGTAACGAGAATAAATAACAACCGAAAGAAAAGATTAGAGGGGATAGATTTTACTGCATCAATGAAGTCCGAAGTTCTTGAACTTTCACATCGACTATCTCATGATTTATTCTGTAATCTAAATAAAGTACGTAAAACCCGAAATGATTGGTTGCATTCTTTGAAAGATGTTACCGATGATGATGCGAGTCACGCAATTAAGACTACTAGAGATTTCTTGGAAAGAGTCACTAACATTGATATTCAATTACAAATTGGATTGACTCTTGTTCAAAGATTCTACACTAAAGATATTGAAAAACTGAATCGTTTGCTTTGAGATGATTGCCTCATAATTGTAAGTTGCGTTGAGGGATAAAACTCAACACTGCCAATGTCAAGAAGAGCAAAACCTACTCAAGTTTCTGTCGTGGAGTGGCGTTGTTGCACAAAAAAATGCTTGCCCTGTAAGGCTTTCAGAGATTGCGATCCAAGAAATGCGGCAATTTTGGACATTGGTAAACGCTAGAAGCCTTGCTGTGTCTAGATCGTTTTATGCAACAACGCCTCGTGGAGTGACAATCTCACTTTAACCATTGCGGCGCTGATCTAGACTATTTCCTAAGCCTTGGATGATGCCGCGCCCCACTAATCCCAGACCTTTCCCGACCACCTGGGTTAACACATAGACCACGCCTTGACCGAGCCAGGCAATGAGCGATCGCACCCGTGGCGCGATCGCATCGCGGGTTTCGAGAGCGATCGTGATCCACCAGCGCAAGCCTTGGAGTTGCTGGAGTTCGTCCTGTCGCGCTCCGTAGATCGACTGTTGCCGAATTACGTTGCCATCGAGATAA
>CAZCWE010000286.1:0-5837 GCA_964502285.1 uncultured Spirulina sp.
ATGGATGAGAAGGGTAGGGGTGCCTTAGGAGACCACCCCTTGGTTCAGGGGGGGGGATCCGATCCCCCCCCACCGTCACCCCATTGAGCACGATCGCCCCAATCCCAATCAAACAGCCCCGCTCCACCCGCGCCGAATGAATCACCGCCCGATGTCCCACCGTCACATAGTCCCCTAAAACCGTCGGCTGGCCCGGGTCACCATGGAGCACTGCCCCATCCTGCACATTACTATGGGCTCCCACCTCAATCCGCTCCACATCCCCCCGCAACACCGCCCCGTACCAAACACTCGCCCCCGCCAGGAGATGCACCTGACCCAGCACCGTCGCCGTCGGCGCAACGAATGCCGCTTGAGTGATATTTGGGTCAGGCCAGGGAGAATTTTGGGCAGCAGGAGTCATGAATTTTTTCTCAACTAAAACCATTTATTTCAGCGGGTTTTTGGATTATAAACCCTAATTTCCGTTGCTCGAAGATAGGATAACCGGGAAACCCCCAGGGCTGAGTGGGAGGCTCTATAATGAAACCACGTTAGCTCCTGTTAGAGGGTTGCTCCGCACAGAAACGACTACGGTTCCAACGGTTTTATGATTAACCCGGCCTTGCAATACCCGATCTTCGGGGCAGAGATTCATTGCCCCCACTGTCGCCAAGCGATCCCGGCGTTAATGCTGACTGATACCTACCTTTGTCCTCGTCATGGCGCCTTTGAAGCCGACCCCAACACTACAGAACTCGTTCATCTCCAGTCGGGCCGACATTGGCGGCAATGGAACGAGGAATGGTATCGCCAGCATACCCATCCTGATGGGATTCGGTTTGAGATTCATGAAGCCCTCGATCGCCTCTACACCCAAGGTTATCGGGCCACACAAGTGATGATTGCCCATCGATATCAAGACCTTGTCAGTTCCTATTTAGAGCGCAGTAGTGCTTGGCGTAGTCCCGATACAGATGCGAAAGTGCCCCGTTTGTACGGTTTGCCCGTGGTGTTTAGCCCGGAAAGTAGTGATGATCCCTGCTGGGATGTGATTAATTTTAAGCTAGAAAAAGAGCCAGGTGTACCCGTGCGTTACCCCTACTTCCGGTTATTTGACTAGGGCAATCACGGTCACCCTAACAGCCAATCTCGTCGCCGGGCGGTGCGGAAAATAGACTGGCTTGAGTTCCGGTTGGCTCAGTGCTCTGTGCGGCGGTGTCCATGGCCATCGTGAGTTGTTTCAATAGTGATTCTGCCTCTGCATCATGGGCAGCACGGCGACCACTGAGATAGAGGATGAGGTTTTGCAGGAGCGGTTGGGGGATGTTCATGGGGTTGGTGGCCACGCGAGGGGTTAGATGTAGTCGTTGAGGAAATCATAGAGGGTTTGATCCAAGGGCTCAAAGATTTCGTCATCCCAGCAGGGTTCGGGCCAAAGGGATTGCAAGACGGTGAGGAGGTCTTGTTCGATCGCATCGAGATCTTCTGCGGCGAATAGGCCCGCGAGGGCATCGATGTCGCGGTGGTGGAGGGGCATTAAGGCCGCTCCGTAGTATTCCTGTTCGGTGAAGGGGGAGGTCTGGGGACGGGAGCGATGCTGCTGAAGGCGTGTTTCTTCAATGCGGGTGCTAAATCGCACTAAGTCGGCGGGAAAGGATTGGGGGGCTTCATCAAGGCTCGCTACCATAGCAATGAGGGAGTCACAACACAATACAAGGGTGCGATCGCAGTTCCCGATGACCCTGCTGAATACGCAAAAAAGGCGCGATCTTTAACCCATTCCTTCTTCAGCCTACAATCGATCTGCCCGGATTGCTGGGCTAAGGTCATCGTTTACTCACTCTTTGGGTGGGGATCAATCGGGGGAATTAATGGGGCGGGGACGCGGCGATGCGAACGGGTAATTCAATGGTGAAGGTGGTTCCCTCGTGGGGGCTGGAGTCACAATACAGTTGGCCCCTATGCTTATCAACGATGATCTGATGGCTAATGGAGAGGCCGAGCCCCGTGCCCTGGCTGATGGGTTTTGTGGTAAAGAAGGCATCAAAGATTTTGGCTTGGATGGCAGTGGGGATGCCGGGGCCGTTGTCTGTGATCTTGATTTGGACGCGATCGCTCCCTAGGGTCTGGGTTTGAATCTGAATCTGGGGGGACTGATCCGGGGACGATGGGGCTTGATCGAGGGCATCAATCGCATTACCCAACAGATTCATAAACACTTGATTCACTTGGCTCGGATAGCACTCCACCAAGGGCAACTCCCCATACTGTTTCTGAATTGTAATCCCAGGGCCCGATGCCGTCGCCTTGTAGCGATTATGCAAAATCAACAGCGTACTCTCTAAGCCTTCATGGAGATCCACCGCCTTGGTTTCCGACTGATCCAACCGTGAAAAATTGCGCAGGGACAACACCAAATCCCGAATCCGCTGCGTGCCCACATCCATAGATTGCAGCAACCGGGGTAAATCATCCCGAATAAAATCAAGATCGATCGCCTCCATCTGATCCAGCACGGGCGGCGGCAACGTTGGACAATGGTGACAGATTAATTCCACCAACTCCAGCAAATCGGTAATGTAGTCCCGGGCGGGTTTCAGATTGCCGTGAATAAAATTAATCGGATTATTGATTTCGTGGGCAATCCCCGCCACCAACTGCCCCAGGGCTGACATTTTTTCACTCTGGACTAGCTTCACTTGGGTCTGTTTTAAGTCTTCAAGGGCCGCGTTGAGGGTTGCGGTGCGGGCGGCGACTTGGTCTTCGAGGCTACGTTGCAAGGTATAGAGTTGGAGATGGACTTTAATCCGTGCCAACACTTCATCCTGTTGAATCGGCTTGGTAATATAATCCACCGCTCCAAGTTTTAGCCCTTTCACTTTGTCGAGGGTGTCAGATAATGCCGTCATGAAAATAACCGGCACGGCTTGGCTGTGGGGGTTGGCCTTGATCCGCCGACAGGTTTCAAAGCCATCGATTCCCCCAGGCATCATCACATCTAGCAAAATTAAATCCGGCAGGTTGCGTTCGAGGCGTTTGAGGGCAATTTCACCACTTTTGGCGATCGCAACTTGATAGCCGGACTGGTCGAGCACATCAAAAAGCACTTGAATATTCGTCGGAGTGTCATCCACCACTAAGATGGTGGCGGATTCGGGTATGTGGCGTGGGTCCAGTTCAGGCATAGGAGTCAATCCAATCGACAATCGCTTCAATCTCAAAGGCATCGGCCCAAGCCAAGACCTGTTGGGCAAAGGGGGCATAGGCGGGGTTTTGCTGTTGGAGTTGTAAGGTGACCTGGCGAATTTTCGTCACTAAGCCATCGTTGGCGGCTTCTCTCAGGGGCTGTAATTCCGTGGGGGTGGGCATGATCAACGGGGCTGGCTCCGAGGGTGCGATCGCCGCCTCCCCGGTTGCTTCCGAACGCTCTGCGTAATACCAGTGCAAGTCTAACTGCTCTTGGAGGGTCGCCAAGAGCAGAGGCAAATCAATCGGCTTGGCCAGAAACTGATTGCACCCCGCCTGCAAACTCGCATCCCGATCCACCATGGAAAGACTTGCTGAAGCGGCAACAATGGGGATCGTTGCAAGGGTCGGGTCTTGGCGGATACAGCGGGCCATGGCCAAGCCGTCGAGTTCAGGCATGACGAGATCAGTGATGATCAAGTCCGGGGGCTGTTGCTGGGCTTGGGTTAAACCCGCCCGGCCATCGGTGGCTTCCTCGGTGATCAACCCAATTGACTCCAACATATCCCGCAAAACGGCCCGATTCACCGCATCATCATCAACGATCAACACCGTGCGCCGTTCGCCCCCATAGCCAATAATCGGAGCCGTTGGAGCGATCGCTGGCTCGGTGCTGACCGCCGCTCCCACCGGCAGATTCAACTCAAACCAAAACTCACTCCCCTGCCCCACTTGGCTCGCCACCTGCAATTCGCTGCCCATCAACTCAACAATTTGTTGACTAATGGCCAGTCCCAAACCGGTGCCTTGATCCCGATGGGCGTGACTTCCCACCTGTTCAAAGGGGAGAAAAATGGTTTTGAGGGTCTCGGCGGGCATCCCCACCCCGGTATCTTCAACGGCAAATCGGAGCCGCGCTAGGGATGATGGGCGTTCAGGGGGCGAGGGTGGGCCGGTGACTTGGAGCGTGACTGCACCCTGATCGGTGAATTTGACAGCATTGCTGAGGAGATTCAACAGGACTTGGCGCAGGCGTTTTTCATCGGCCTGCACGACGGGGGGAATGATTCCGTGGGTGAGGTAGCGAAATTGCACGCCTTTGGTTTCGGCTTTGAGGCGGCAAATTTCTGCTGTGGCCTGTAAGAAGGCGGGTAAGGCAACCGGGGTGGGATGCAATTCGACTTTGCGGGCTTCGATTTTGGCTAGATCCAGGACATCGTTAATCAGGGTGAGCAAGTGGGAGCCACATTGCTGGATCACCTGTAGGCCTTGGTGTTGTTTGGGGGTCAGGCTGCGATCGCGCTCCAAAATCTGGGCATAGCCCAAAATTCCGTTTAAGGGTGTGCGGAGTTCGTGATTCATATTCGCTAAAAAATCACTTTTCGCCTGGTTTGCCACTTCCGCCGCTGTTTTGGCTCGCTCTAGCTCGATCGCATGGTTAGCCTGTTCGCGCAACAGAATTTGCACCTTTTGAATCAGTTGATTAAACGAATCCGTTAACTGGCCGATTTCATCGCGGCTGAAGTGGGGCAACTGGCGATCAAAATTGGCATCTTGGGTGATTTGTTGCGCCATTTGGGTGATGCGTTGCACCGGAGAGGCGATCGCCCGACTGATCACCAGTGCCAAGATCAACGCTAAAACCACCGAGGCCGCAATACTCCCGCCAATAATTTGTCGCCGTAAAATCCGAGCCTGTTCAAATTGCTGGGTTGCTGCCTCATACTGACGTTCAGCCGCTGCCACATTGCCCGTCAACTGTTCTGCAAGCCGCTCAAATTGCACCTGTAATCGGACAAATTGTCCCTGCGTGGTTTGATTTAATGGCATCCTGATCGCGGCCGATCTGGGCCGGTTGCACAATGTCCCAGAGTTGTGTCACCTGTTGACTGTAAGCCTCCGTCGTGGCTTGATACTCTCGGGCTAAGCTGCGGAGGGCCGCATCATCCAGCGTGATCTCCGCGTCAGTTGTGATCGTGAAGGTTTGCAACTGCTCTGTCAACTCCATCACCTCTGCCACATCACCCCGAAAGGTCGTGAATTCATATTGGGCCCAAACCGAATTGCCCAGGACTGCGATCAAGCGCTGGGGGTGGGATTGGACTTCGAGCACTTCTTTTGCCAACTCTTTCAACAGTGACTGCTGCTGACTGGCCACCGTTAGGGTCTCCAGGGCCTGCCGTTCTGCACGTTCGCCCCATACCAACCCCACGCCCACACCGACCGTAGCGACCCCAATGGCCAACACCAGACCCGATGTGATTTTTTGGGCGATGCCTAACCGGGCGAAGGACTGTTGGTAAAGGGTTAGGGGTGAAAAACGTGGCATTGAGATCATCTCAGGGGATAGATTGTCGCAGCGTCAGGGGGCATGGGATCACGGCTCTACATTCAAGAAGCTCCCTTGACCGATCGCAATGTAGGCAGCGCGGATCGGATCATAGTCTTGGTCTTGCGTGACTTTAAGGGTAGACCCGTCATATTTGCGCTCATGGGTGGCGATCGCCGTCGTTAACGCGGTCTCATTCGCTAACATTTTGGCCTGGATTGCCGTCACCACATCCGCCGGAAGATGACTCCCCGCCATAAAAATATCACTGGGCAACAGGGGCCCGGTGTGCAAAATCACAAACTGATCCGGGGCATCCTGGCTCATATCTTCGTAGTCA
>CAZCWE010000287.1:0-3507 GCA_964502285.1 uncultured Spirulina sp.
GTTGAATCCCAGTGGGTAGAAAGGTTGAAAGGGTCATGGGATCTCCTATTTTTTAAACATCACCAACATGCGATCGGTGACGAGAAACCCACCAATCACATTAATCGTGGCCAGCACCACCGCAATTAAGCCGAGAATGATGCTGACACTCCATCCCAAAGACCCGGACACCAAAATGGCTCCGAGTACCGCAATGCCGGAAATCGCATTCGCCCCGGACATCAGGGGCGTGTGGAGGGTGGGCGGCACTTTGTTGATCACTTCAAATCCCACAAAAGAAGCCAGAACAAACACAAATAAACAGGTGATTAACGTTGCAGTGGTCATCAAAAAAAATCCCATTACTAGAGAACAATCGGGAATATTCCAAGGCTTGACTATTGATTTGGGGTTGACCCACCTCCCCCCTGCGGAGGGGTGCGCAGAGCGCGGGGTGGGTTCGACGGCCTAAACCTGCACTTCACTGGTCATGCCGAGGGCCGTTTTGACGCGATCGTTGCGAATTTCACCGCCATGGGTGATGCAAGTATTGCCAATGATGTCATCCTCAAAATCGAGATTGATGGCGTTATCTTTGACGAGATATTGCAGCAACGTGGCGATATTTTTCGCGTAGAGTTGGCTGGCGTGGACGGGCATGGAGGAGGGGAGATTGGTGGGGCCAATCACCGTCACGCCGTGGTGGTTGATGTCTTTGCCGGGGTCGGTGACTTCGCAGTTCCCGCCTTGGTTGGCCGCGAGATCCACAATCACCGCACCGGGGGCCATGCCTTCGACCATGGCGGCAGTGACGAGGATCGGGGCGCGTTTGCCGGGGACTTGGGCGGTGGTGATCACCACGTCAGAGTTGGCGATGTGCTCGGTGAGAACCGCTTGGGTTTTTTGCTTGGCGGCTTCGGAGACTTCTTTGGCGTAGCCCCCGGCCGCGACGGTGTCTTCTTCGAGGTCGATTTCGACAAATTTCCCCCCCAGGCTTTGGACTTCTTCTTTGACGGCGGGGCGAATGTCGAAGGCTTCGACGATCGCACCCAAGCGGCGGGCGGTGGCGATCGCCTGCAATCCGGCCACGCCGGCCCCCATCACAAACACCTTCGCCGGGCGAATCGTCCCCGCCGCCGTCGTCAACATCGGGAAAAACTTCGGCAGCGCCGCCGCCCCCAAGAGCACCGCTTTATACCCAGCGATCCCCGCTTGGGAGGACAGGGCATCCATGCTTTGGGCGCGACTGGTGCGGGGGATCAATTCCATGCTGAACGCGGTGATCCGACGGTCGGCCAACAGTTTGATCAATTCCGGATCGCCCAATGGATTCAGAAAACTGATCAGGGTTGAGCCTTCGGGTAATAACTGCACCTCGTCCCGACTGGGGGGAGCCACTTTCAGCAGCACATCCGTGTTGCCCCACAGTTCCGCTTTATCGGCGACGACGGCTGCCCCGGCTTCCACATAATCATTGTCGGATATGAATGAGCCGCTCCCAGCATCGGCTTCGACGAGAAAGTACCAGTCGGGTTGGGTGAGTCGTTTCACGAGGGCGGGAATGAAGGCCACGCGGCGTTCTCCCACTTCAATAGCCTCGCGGGCGATCGCAATTTTCATAAAACCTACTCCTTAAAAATCATCAGTACACATTACCGCTCATGGCAAACCAGAGCGAAATCCCCCGGTCTGCCCGTCCCACTCCATGCTGCGATCGCAACTGCGGGATTTAACTCAACATCAATCGATGTTTTCAATCACTCCACCATCCGTTTTCGTTTCAACTCTCCATGCGATCGTGCCGTCTTTCCGACGCGGCACTCGTGAATATTTCCCTTGCATCCTAAGAGCCTTTGCCCCCCGCTTGCCTCGTTCTTTACCTTGTTTTATGCTTTAATCCCAGGGAGTCACCGGACACATCACAGGACAACATCCTCAGCAACCCACCCACAGACGGGGAACAAATCGCCACACCACCCCCGTCAAGCAACATATTCATCTGATATAGTCAAGACTCATTATTAAATGTTAAATTCGTTCACAGAACGTCATTTAACCCCCTCTCCCTGTTTCAAACCCCTCAACGTATTACCCTAACCAATCGCCTATGTTGTTCTCCAAAACACTCAAAAATCGTCTACTCGCGGGATTAGCCGCCGCCGGTTGCGCGATCGCAGCCATGCCCCTCGCCACCTTCGCCCAAAACTCCGGCTTGACGATCTTTAGTGGTGTGAACCGTCCCAACCTCCTCAACTACCGCATTGAGCACGGTGGACGGAATGCCCGCAACGCCCGCTACAAACTGCGCATCCCAGCGAAAAAAGTTGAGGGAACGGTCGCCCAAATTTCCGTCTACTATCCCGACTATTACGGCGAGGCCGATGAACGTTTCCGGGATGTCGTGTGCGTCGAAAACTGCGAAGTCACCGAAGGTGATGAACACCCCAACCGGATTTTTGCCTTTGAAGATCCTGAAGATGTGATCGAAATTGGCTACGGTCGCGGCTACGACAAAGAAGTCGGCGTCGGCAATGTGCGCATCGAAGAAAACTGCTATCGCGTTTGGGACGGCGACGAAGAAAAATACTTCAACTGTCTGCGGATTCCCCTCACCGAATCCATCGAAGCCCGCAACCCGATCCAAATCAAACTCGAACATATCCGCAACCCGTGGTTCGGCGGCACATTTTACTTCCACGCCCTCCTCGTCACCTGCCTCGATGAAAACGGCTGCTTCACCGAAGCTGACCACGAACCGGTCAATGATTCCCCCGAATTCGCCGATTTTCGTCGCGCCAGCATCGACTACGTCGGCACTTGGATCGTCTCCATCGCAGACTAATCCATAATTCATCAACCATCCTGGATAATCCCCTGTGATGGTGTGTGAGTGGTTCACACGACGAAAAACGGAGCTAGACACCCTAGCTCCGTTTTTTGAATAGCCGGTGTTGATTCGCTATGCCTGCTACTCGGCGGTAGATTTCTGGAGGGCGAGGATATGGGTGCGGAAGCGTTCGAGGTCTTCTTGGATGGTGGCTTCGACGGCTTTACCGAGGAAGAGGCTGTCGAGGAATTTGAGGATGCTGGGGATGGCGTAGGCAATGGAGAGGCGGACGACGCTGTGATCGTGGCGATCGTAAAAGCGGATCGCGCCCCGATTTGGCAGGCCATCGACGGATTCCCAGCGGATGATTTGATGTTCGATCACATCCACCATGCGAGCCTGCCAAGAAAATTCGAGGCCGCCCGTGTCCAATGTCCAGCGAGAAATCTGGGGATTATCAGCGGGAACGCTGACGGATTTAATCCATTTCATCCACAGCGGCATTTTTTCAAAACTAGACCATTCTTGCCAGATCAAATCCATCGGGGCGTTGATCTCAACTTGGACACTGTGCTCTAGCCAGTCAGACATAAATTGTGAGGGAGTGAGGGGTGAGTTGAAATGGAATTAAACGACAGCGATCGCAGCTTTCTCCTCCGCCATTGCCGCCAAAATTGCCGCCGCCGCTTGCCGTCCCGAAA
>CAZCWE010000287.1:3529-5828 GCA_964502285.1 uncultured Spirulina sp.
GGGGCGGTAGGGGTCCATGCCGGGAGCTTCGCGATAGAGGGATTGGGCCAACTTGACGACGCTATACCAAGTCATGGTGAGATCCCGCGCTGAGGGGAATAGTTCCCGCACTTGGTCGAGGACGTGGTGGGCGATCGCTTCATTGCTCTCCTTAATAAACGGATCACCCGGCGTTAACACCAGTTGCAACAGCGACCCTTCCCCCTCGCGGTAATAGTCCTGGGGACTGGTGAGGGCGAGATCGGCAAAACAGGAGAAATCCGCATCGGGGGTATAGAGCAGGTTATCCAACCCGCAGGCCTGGGCTTGTTTGAGTTTGGCGGGATCATTCATTTCCGTCACCCACCCATCAAAGCGCAGTTGCACCGTCGCCACCGGAACCGCCGTCAGCTTGTAAATATTGTCGAACTGGAGCCACTTGCGCCACCCTTCCGGCAAAAGACGTTGAATCCCCGGAATATCGCAAGCCGCCACATAGGCATCGGCGGTGATGGTGCGATCGCTTTCCCCATCGGCCAGGCTCAACCCGGTGACGCGATCGCCCGCATATTGGATCTCACGCACCCGGCAATTGGTGGTAATCGTTACCCCCCGTTCCGTCAAATAATTCACAATCGGCTGATGCAAATATTCATTGGGCGACCCCTCCAACATCCGCAGCACAGACGCCTCGGTTTTCGCCGCGAAAAACTGGAAAATCGTCAGCATACACCGCGCCGAAATATTCTCCGTATCAATAAATCCCAAAGCATAGGCGATGGGGTTCCACATCTTTTTCAAGCTGCCATTATTTCCCCCGTGGCTACGAAACCAATCCGCAAAACTAATCGCATCCAGGTCGCGAATCGTCCGCATCGCTCCCTCAAAATCCACCAAGCCCCGCACAATCGGACTCGTCCCCAACGCCAGGGAGTTGGTCAGCTTATCCACCGCGCTCAGTTGCGACGTGGTGAAAAACGCCTTCAAGCCGTTAAAGGGCGCACCCGTAATAAACCGAAAATCCAACTCCCCAATGCGCCCCCCGGTATTCACAAACGTATGGGTGTGCTCCTTCAATAGCAGGGAATCAAACGCGCCCACCTTCCGCATCAGATCGAAGAGGTTGTAATAGCAGCCGAAGAAGACGTGCAGCCCCATTTCCAGATGGTTTCCGTCCTTATCAATCCAACTGCCCACCTTGCCGCCGACAAAGTTCCGCGCTTCATAGATTTCAACTTCATGACCGGCATCGACTAATTCAATGGCTGTCGAGAGTCCGGCTAGCCCTGCCCCAACGATCGCAACTCGCATTATGGTGTCAACTGTAAACGTTTAAGATTTCTTCACAAATTGTAAATGATTCTGGGTCGGCTTGACGGCAGGGCAGCACTGGCGGGGGGTGCGATCATTACAATGGGGTCAAACCATCCTGCACCGGAGCACGTACCATGGTTTCTTCAGAATTAGTCTCAACCTTGCGAGAGTTGAGCCGCTCAGACAAGCTCCATATCATGCAGCTTCTCATTTCAGAACTTGCTCAACAGGAAACAGACTTAATCAAACCGGAGCAGGCCTATCCCGTATGGTCGCCTCATGACGCAGATGAGGCCGCCGCGACAATGCTGTATGTTTTGCAGGCTGCCAAAACACAAGGGCACGAGTAACCATGGAACGATTTCCCTTTATTTCGAGTGATACGGCTTTAGGGGAAGCGAGCTTTCGCCCATACTTACCGTTAACCCTTTATTTACCAGAAAGTTTCTGTGGGAACCGTTGCATTGCTGGATACAGGTGCAAGCGTTAATGTCTTGCCTTATGCCACAGGAGTTGAGTTGGGATATGAATGGGAGCAACAAACGACAGCACTGAGCTTAACGGGAAATTTGGCGCAATATGAAGCGCGTGTTGTCCTCGCACAGGCCATCGTGATTGACATCCTCCCCAGCCTGAAGGCGTGGGGATTCCCAGTCTAGCGGGCCGAACGACCGACTTCCTGACGGGTAGACAGCTCGTTGAGAACAGCCCCCATCGGGGTCTTACACTCTCTCCCTGTCCGTTTTGAGTCTCGGAATGCCCTCCCGCGACTTGATTCTATTGTTCTAAAGTATTCTCATTGAACACTTTATCGATTGTCTCCAGGTTGGATTTTAACCATTGCCCTTTGCTCTTTCTCTCTTACCGGTTCAGGCTCGGTTTCAACGCTTGGTGCGTGTATATCGACTGCAAACTGAGATGGGGATTTCAACCCAGAGCAAGTCTATCAAAAAAGTCGCCCTAGACTAGGGCTGAGCTTGCCGAAGTCAGGCTTGCCCTGAGCTAT